>CBFHYJ010000033.1:0-17807 GCA_965659945.1 Sedimenticolaceae bacterium
CTGCGTGAGTGCGGTTTTCGCATTATCTGCAAGCGCGCCATCGTTGATGGTTTGTTTTTCGATAAAGTCTAGCCAGTCTGACATGGTGTTCTCCTGAGAGACGGTCGTACGCCGCTCTGTTCATCGGGGTATCATAAACAAAACCCACTCATAACGTCCTTGCAGGAATTCAGGAAGTTTTATGTCGATGCCCTCTGCCCGAGAAGGCGCTCTCGTGTTGTATAAATCTCAGCCAGCCAAAGTGGTTTCAGTGGCTGACAAGATTGAGCTTTCCTTGGCTGATGGGTCGAGTAAAAAAGTCCGACCGAAAGATTTTGTGTTGCTTCATGAAGGTCCGTTCTCAAGCTTTTCTGATTTAGACGCCACGGTTGGTGATGTCGAAGAAGAATGGGAGCTACTACAAGGGGAGTCGCCAAGCTTCTCCGAGCTAGCCGAGATTGTTTTGGGTGAATTTACTCCGAAGACGGCATGGCAGACTTGGCAACTATTGCAAGCTGGGCTGCATTTCTCCGGTGATACCGAATCTGTTCTGATCAATACGCCAGCCTATGTTGCTGAGCAGTTAGAGCAGCGTCATGCCGCTGAGGCTGAAAAAGCCGCGCATGAGGCTTTTATCAAACGCGTGGAGCAGGGAGCGATTAATGAAGAGGATCGTCCACGCTTGGCTGAAGTGGAACTTGTCGCGCTTGGCGTTAACGAGAACAGTGCGTTATTGAAGCAGTTCAATGTAGATGCGAGTAAAGAGAACGCACATACTTTTTTGATTCGTTGTGGTTATTGGCATGCGGAATACAACCCCTGGCCTCAACGCAATGGCTTGGATTGGGATGAGCTTGAGATCGGCGTGCCAGATATGCCTGATGAGTCTCGTGTTGATATGAAGGATATCGAGGCTTGGGCGATCGATGATGAAGGCAGCAAAGATCCGGATGATGCCATCAGCTTGGTCGATGGTAAGTTGTGGGTGCATATCGCTGATGTCGCATCGTTAGTGCGCCTAGATGGCCATTTAGATTTAGCGGCGCGTGAACGTGGCGCCAACCTATATTTGCCTGAAGGTGTGAAAACCATGCTGCCTTGGAAGCTGACCGAGCAGTTAGGTTTGGGTTTGCAGCCAATTTCGCCGGCTTTGAGTATTGGCTTTCGTGTGAATGAAGGGCAAGTTGAGGATGTTGAGATCTGTCTGTCGTCGATCAAAGTGACGCGTGATAGTTATTCGGCGGTTAACGAACGCATGGATCAAGAGCCTTTTGCTTCGATGGCGGCGATGACAACAGCCTTTCGTGAGCGACGTTTTGCAAATGATGCAGCACGTCTCGATTTACCTGAGCGTTCAGTTCGTCTAATTGATGGTGAAGTGGTGCTTAAACCGCTCGAATCATTGGCGAGCCGCGATATGGTGACCGATGCTATGTTAATGGCGGGTGAGGCGGTTTCGTTGTTTGCTGAGCAAAACAACATTGCGATTCCATATGTGGTGCAGCCCCAACCTGAAGAGCTGCGTGATCCGCAAACACTTTCTCAGATGTGTGCTTACCGTCGTTTATTTAAGCCAAGCCAGACGGCATTACAGCCTGGGCGCCATTTTGGATTGGGCTTGGATCGCTATACCCGAGCGACTAGTCCGTTGCGTCGTTATTCTGATCTCTTGGTGCATCAACAAATCCGAGCATTTCTGACTGACAAGCCAACATTGAGTGCTGATCAGGTTGCTGAACGATTGGCGGGTGTGGACTCGGTTTCAGGAAAGGTGCGTCGTACCGAACGTCAATCTAATCTGCATTGGAAGCTGGTTATGTTGCAACGACTAGGTGATTGGCAAGGTGAGGCAGTCGTTGTGGCACTTGAAGAGCGTAAAGTGGTGGTGTTGATACCTGAGTTGGCGATGGAGATTAAAATGCGTCGCCAAGAGGAAATGACCTTAGATCAGTCAGTTACGCTGAAAGCGCGTGAGATTAATTTGACTACGCAAGAGGCGTTTTTTCAGGTCCTATCGCTAAACTGAATGTGACCAGAAAGCCTGAGGTTGTATACTGAGCCTAGAGAGGTCTTAAGGCCCGATTTGTACCAAAGGAACAGGCATGTCATCTGATACTGAGCAGTCCATTTCTGAGCGCGAGTTCGTCGCATTTTGTGAAGCTGAATTTAATCGTCGATCAAACGATGGTGGGCAGTTTGAGCGCGAAGTTTATGAAGACGCAATGAAGCTTGTTTTGCAGAAGTTACGCCAAAAGGAGGGTAAGGCATGATCATTACCCGTCTTGAAGCGACCAATTTACTTAAGTATCAGTCTTTAACGTTAGATATTCCTGAAAGTGGAATGATCGCCATTAGCGGTCCTAATGAGTCGGGTAAAAGTACGATTGGTGAGGCTATTTGTTTCGCACTTTTTGGTCGTACGTTTTCGATTGATGATGAGCATCTTGAGAAGGTGATTCGTTGGGGTGACAACCACTGCGCAGTCACACTAATGTTTAAAGTAGGTGCGGATACCTACGAGCTTTCACGTTATTTAGAGCGCAATGGTTCGCATAGTGCCAAGCTGATGAAACATCCAGACTTTGATCCAGTTGCACGTGGCATTGAACAGGTCGATCAGTTTTTAACGGATTTATTAGGTTTTGAGTACGAACAATTCGTCGAATCGTTCTACTTGGCTCAGCGAGAAATCACCACGCCGCATCCTCATAGTGAAGCGGTCAAAATTATGGCAGGTATTTCGCCGCTTGAAAGTGTCTCTTGGGAAATTGAACACGAGATGGCTGAGCATTATGACTTGCTTGAAGATATTCAGACAGAAAGTGATGCGATGGATCAGGAGTTGGCTGACCTTGCGCTAGATGAGGGTTTGTTAGAGCAGTTGGAAGCTGATCAAGTCGAGGTATCTGAGCAGTCAGCTAAGGTCGGCCAGCTAACTAAGGAATTAGACGAAGGGATTGGCCATTATTGTCAAAATACGCAAAACATTGACCGTATATCGCAAAGGAAAAGCCGCCTTGGTTTAATCCAGTTCATTTTGTTTGTGTTAGCTGTGCTATTTGTCGGAACTTGGATATCGTTAGATCCGTTATCGCATACATCAGAGTCAGCGCAGTGGATTGCTTTTATTGATAAGTCCATTCCTGAATGGCGAAAAGTTTCAACGACTAACATGATGTATCTGGCTATTTCTTCAAGTGCTTTTTTCTTGCTCGCGATGATCAATCGTTCCAGTAAAACAAAACAGATAAATCGCTTAAGAGAAGAGGCTGCTCGTTTAGCGTTTGTATTGCGCGATGCGCGTCATATTCAAGTGGCATTTGATGACCCTTTGCCAGTCTTTGAGGGACAGGAAGAGAGTGAAGAGTTTGAGGAGGTCTCAGTTGAAGAGCTGCCCTCTCGACCAAGTGATGATGTGTTTAAGGCTTTAATTGCCCATGTGGATGGTGGCACAGCGAGTACTAAAGAGGTTCGTGATTACGCCAAAGCCGAACTGCATTGGTTGAGCTATGTTTCTGAGTTATTCGATGCTGAGGTTGCTCAACTTGAGCATAGTATCGATGAAGAAAAGCAACGCAGAGAAGAAGCAGCACGTATTCAGAGTGACTTTGAAGAAGCTATGCAGCGTCGCAGTCAGCACTTGGCTGATCTCCAGATTCGTCGTCGTGCGAAAGAGTTAGTACAGGGTGCAATACTTGAAGCATCGACGCACTTTAATCGTGACATCAAAGACCTAGTTGGGCGTATGTTGCCCAAGTTTACCGATGGTCGTTATGAGCATCTGCAGCTTGATGAGAACTTGAACGTTCGTTTGTTCTCAGGTCAAAAGCGCGACTTCATGGATCTTGATGAAGTTTCCAGTGGTACCCAGCGTCAGGTGATGTTGGCACTACGCTTATCGCTCTCGCAGAAACTCTTGGGACGTAAGGTTACAGGTAATCAATTTGCCTTCTTGGATGAGCCATTTGCGTTCTTTGATGAACAACGTACTCGCCAAGCTCTAGATGCGTTGCGTCAGGTGAGCGGTGAGATGAGTCAGGTTTGGATTGTGGCGCAAGACTTCCCTGCGGATATGAGTAGTGCGTTTGATCTTAAGATTGAATGTGATCACACGAATACTCGATTAAGCGTTTAACTATCATACGTGCAAAAAAAAGCCCCGCTCAGCGGGGCTTTTTTTATTTAATTTTAATTATCTTGCTGAAGTGAACTTATTGACCTCATCGAGCGGGTCAACTTCATCTTCATTAGCATCAACGTGATGATCTTTTGGGCTCCAAAGATCATGGCAGTGATCTGCCTCAACACCGTCAGCCGTTAGGATTGTCCAAGTAGCAGCAATCGCCCACATGGCAACACCAAGACCTACTGTCTCCCAGCTTGTATGCGCTAACTGAGAAGGGCCGCCCATGAAGCCATAGATCAAAGAGATCATGCCGAATAGCCAAAACACAGAAATTGGGGCGGCACAGTTGGTGCCACAGCCGTACTTACAAGCACCGACAGGTGGGGCAACTATCGACATTAATATGCTTTTTACTCGCATGATTTCTCCTTTGCCGCTACTTTTTATTATTTGTATGAGTAGCTTAGAGCGATAACATCATGTCAATTGAGGGCTGTGCAAGTGGTGAATATACTATATTGCACAAGTATTTTTTATTGTAGCAAAAGCTAAAAAGCTAATGAATCCGGCAGGTTAGGCTTTATTCGCTTAACCATATCGCCATGAACGCGAATTCCACCCGCAATCACATTACCTGACTCGAGGTAGCGATCACCCCCGCGAATATCGCTGACGGTGCCGCCAGCTTCTCGCACAATCAGTGCGCCTGCAGCAAAATCCCAACTAGAAAGACCTAGTTCCCAGAAGCCATCAGTTCGACCTGCCGCTACATAGGCCATATCCAAAGCGGCAGAGCCTGGGCGGCGAATACCCGCGGTATCTTTAACCATGTCTTTCATGATCGCCAGATAGGCATCGATGTAACGCTGATCCCGAAAAGGAATACCGGTGCCAATCAGAGCACCTTTAAGGGCTTTCTGATCAGTGACGCGAAGACGACGATCGTTAAGCTGAGCACCTTGACCATGGCTTGCGGTAAACATCTCGTCGCGAACAGGGTCGTACACAACTGCGCTTTCGAGTTGACCGCGATACTGCATAGCAATCGATACGGCGAACTGCGGAAAGCCATGTAAAAAGTTGGTTGTGCCGTCGAGTGGGTCAATGATCCATTGGTAGTCATCGCCTGCATGGCTGCCTGATTCTTCAGCCAGAATTGCATGGCTAGGGTAAGCCTTACGGATGGTATCGATAATGATGGCTTCAGCTGATCGATCAACATCGCTAACAAAGTCATTGGTATTTTTTTCGCTCACGCGCAAAGAGTCTAAGCGTGAGAATGAGCGCATGATGATGCTGCCAGCTGCACGGGCAGCGCGAATAGCAATGTTAGTCGTTGGATTCATGGCGCGCGAGGATACGGCAAAAGGGGTTATCTAGCTACTTTAAATCACGTTTTCTTTAATGAGCAGCTGATAAGATAAGTCGATGCAAAATATACGCATTGTGCTTGTCGAGACGTCGCATCCGGGGAATATCGGAGCGGTTGCTCGGGCTATGAAAAATATGTGTCTGACGGAACTGGTGTTGGTCAGTCCCAAACGCTTTCCCGATGAAGAGGCTATTGCGCGCTCTTCGGGTGCAACCGATATCCTCGACTCAGCTCGTATAGTGACCTCGTTAGAGGAAGCGGTAGGTGACTGCAAATTGGTGATTGGAGCGAGCGCGCGGCAACGTGACGCTGAATTGTGGCAAGAACTCGATCCGCGACAATGCGCAGCACTAACCTTGGAGCAAAGTCAGAGCGCTCCAGTGTCACTGGTGTTTGGACGAGAGAGTTCGGGATTGACTAAAGCGGAGCTCGATCGATGCACACACTTGATGCATATCCCGTCAAATCCTGAATACACCTCGTTGAATATTGCGATGGCGGTGCAGGTGATGGCGTATGAGTTACGCATGGCCTCTCACGTTCCCGTATCGTCGTCAGCTGAACCACTGGTTTTGCCGGCAGCGACAGTCGAAAAGATGGAAGGGTTGTTTGCGCATTTGCAGCAAGCATTACAAGATATCGGCTTTATTCATTCGGAGCAGGATGGAAAGATGATGCAAAAATTGCGCAGATTCTTCCATCGAGCGAGTCCGGATGACAAAGAGATTAATATTTTGCGCGGCATATTGAGTGCGGCACAGGGCGTTAAATCCATGCGATCGGATGCCAGTAATAAACAAACTTAACGTTGTAGAAAACTATGTTTAAACAGATCAATGAAGATCTAGCGATTGTGTTTGAGCGTGACCCGGCGGCACGTAATCGCTTTGAAATCCTGACAACCTATCCAGGTGTGCACGCTGTGCTGTTTCATCGCCTAGCACATTGGATTTGGAATCTAGGTGCTAAGTGGTTAGCACGTTGGATCTCGCATTTAAGTCGTTGGCTAACTGGTATTGAGATCCATCCGGCAGCTACTATCGGGCGCCGTTTGTTTATCGACCACGGCATGGGCGTGGTAATAGGTGAGACAGCGATTATTGGTGATGATGTCACCCTGTATCACGGTGTGACCTTAGGCGGTACCAGCTGGCAAAAGGGTAAGCGTCACCCAACGTTGGGGGACAACGTGGTTGTAGGTGCCGGCGCAAAGGTGCTTGGACCGATTGAGATTGGCGAGGGAGCTCGTATTGGCTCAAATGCGGTGGTTGTTAAGCCTGTTCCTGCGGCGAGTACCGTTGTGGGTATCCCTGGTCGTTTGGTGCAAAAGGCAGAAGAGAGTGACTCAAAACATCGTGTCGATATGGCCTCAAAAATGGGTTTTGATGCGTATGGTGCAACCGAGGATGCACCTGACCCGGTGGCACATGCGATTAACTGCATGCTTGATCACATGCACGTCTACGAGACGCGCATGAAGATGATGTGTGAGGCGATGAAAGAGATGGGGATCGAGGCGCCTGAAGGTTCTGATCTGCCTGAGTTACCTACCTGCGAGATTATTTCTACGTCAGATGAGATGAAGAAAATGCATCTCGATGAGTCGGACAAAAAATAAATCCCAATAAACCGCAAAAACTACCGGTTTAGCTAATGTTGACTGAATTAGTCAGGAATCTTAGTCTGACCCTATTAATTTATTTAGGGTTGATTTGTGCGTTTAACTACTAAAGGCCGTTATGCCGTTACTGCGATGCTAGACCTCGCGATTCATCAGGACAAAGGCCCGATCACTTTGTCAGACATTGCGACTCGTCAAGGCATTTCTCTTTCTTATCTCGAACAGTTGTTTTCGCGATTACGCAAGCAGCAGCTCGTGAGTAGTGTGCGTGGTCCCGGTGGTGGTTACACGTTAGCGCGTGGCTCTAAAGAAATTTTTGTTGCCGAAGTGATTATGGCAGTCGATGAAAATGTTGATACCACACGTTGTGGCGGTAAGCACAACTGCCAAGATAACCAAGAATGTCTCACGCATGATCTGTGGCACGACTTGAGTGATCGTATTCATGATTACCTAAGCAATATTAGTTTGGGCGAGCTAATGGAGCGCCGCGCGATAAAGCAGGTTTCCGAACGACAGGATCACGAACCGAGTTCGATTAAAGCCGATGACCTAATGGCATCACGCTAATAAAAAAACCGAGGCTAAGTCCCTCGGTTTTTATTTTCTGCGGTATCGTATATCCCATAATGTTAAGCAACGGAGCGAGCTGTGGTTCCTCACGATGAATTAATCACCTTGCGTGACTGGGTGCGCTGGGGCGCAAGTGCCATGACGGAGCACAAGGTATTTTTTGGCCACGGTACTGATAACGCACTGGATGATGCGCTTGAGTTGGTATTAGGTGTGTTGCACCTCGATCATTCATTACCCTCCGACTATCTTGATGCACGAGTGACTTCAGGCGAGCAAGATCGACTACTGAAGGCATTCGAAAAGCGTATTGAGGATCGCATTCCAACAGCTTACCTTACCGGTCGCGCCTACTTTTATGGTCTGGAGTTCATTGTTGACGAGAATGTGTTGATTCCTCGTTCACCGATCGCAGAGTTGATCCATGATCAATTTGAGCCTTGGCTGGGTGGTGTTGAGGTTAATCGTGCGATGGATCTGTGCACGGGTAGTGGCTGTATCGGCATCGCGATGGCGGAAGCTTTTCCTGATGCTGAAGTGGATCTTTTGGATATCTCACCCAGTGCCTTGGATATCGCGCAACAGAATATCGATAAGCATCATCTGTCAGATCGTGTCTCTGTAATTCAATCCGATGTGTTCTCAGGCTTGAGTGATGAGCGCTATGAGCTGATTGTGTCTAATCCGCCTTATGTCAGTTCACAAGAGATGGAAGAACTGCCGGCTGAGTATTTGGCAGAGCCAGAACTGGCGCTTGAGGCAGGTGATGATGGTATGGATATTGTCAGTCAGATCTTATTGCAGGCACCAAATTATCTTACCGGTGATGGCCTGTTGGTTGTTGAGGTTGGCGCAAGTGCTGATTTGCTCATGGAGCGTTTTCCAAGCGTGCCCTTTATGTGGATAGATTTTGAATTTGGCGGTGATGGTGTTTTTGCAATCACGGCTGAGCAGCTTGTTGAATATAGAGATGCGTTGATTCGGTCATCTCATTGACCTGCATCAGGAAAGATTTCAGCAGCGCTCTCTAGAATGCTGCTGCATGACAGATAATTTTGTTTTCGACCAAGAGTTAATCAATCGCTACGACTGCGCAGGTCCGCGATATACCAGCTATCCAACAGCAGTTGAGTTCGATAATGAGTTCACGATGCGGAATCTTCTTATGGCAAAGGGTCATAGCAAAGCATTGTCGTTGTATTTCCATATCCCGTTTTGTGACACAGTGTGTTTTTACTGTGCGTGTAACAAGATTACGACTAAGGATCGTTCTAAGGCGGAGCCCTATTTAAAAGCCCTTGAGAAAGAAATGATCATGCAAGCGAACTTGCTTGATTGGCAGCGTCCTGTTGAGCAATTGCATTGGGGTGGTGGTACGCCGACATTTTTGTCTGATGAACAGATGGTTTGGCTTATGAGTCGAACCAAATCGTTATTCAATGTGTTGGATAAAGATGAGGGTCAGTACTCGATCGAGATTGATCCGCGAGAAGTGTCGTCAACGACCTTAAGAACATTGCGAGAAATCGGCTTCAATCGATTAAGCTTGGGCCTACAGGATCTCGATGAGCGAGTACAAATAGCGGTCAATCGAGTGCAATCTGCTGAATTAACTTTTGGTGTGATGCAGCAGGCGCGAGAGCTTGGTTTTAATTCAGTCAGCTTGGATTTGATTTATGGATTGCCGCATCAATCATGGATGTCATTTGAGAAAACGCTCGATAAAGTGATTGAAGCGCGACCTGATCGCTTGTCGGTCTTTAACTATGCGCATATGCCAACCCGATTTAAGCCACAACGTCGTATCAATGAGGCTGACTTACCAAGTGCTGCAGAGAAATTGAATATCATGCATAAAGCCGGTGAGAAATTGCAGGTGGCAGGTTATGTCTACATTGGCATGGATCACTTTGCCTTACCAGATGATGAGTTAGCGCTTGCGCAGAAAAAGGGGAATCTGCATCGAAACTTTCAGGGTTACACAACGCATGCACATTGTGATTTGTTGGCGTTTGGGGTGTCGTCGATTGGTAATCTTGGAAATACCTTTTCACAGAATGTAAAAACACTGGATGAGTATTACGCTTCAATTGAAAAGAACGCCTTGCCAATTCAGCGAGGACTGGTGCTTAACCGTGATGATTTGATTCGCCAGGATGTTATTACACAGCTGATTTGTCAGTTCGCACTCAATTTCAATCAGATAGATCAAGATTGGTGTATTCAAAGCACTGATTACTTCGCGAATGAATTGATTGCGCTCGAACAAATGCAAAAAGATGGGCTGTTGGTACTCTCAGAGGGTCGTCTGCAGGTGACTCAGCCTGGTCGACTGCTCATTCGAAATATCTGTATGGTGTTTGATAGGTATTTGCCTGAAGCCCAGCACCGATTCTCACGCGCCATTTGAACCCTAGGATGACTCTCGTATACTCGGTCGTTATTGATTGACGAAAGAGTAGAAGAACAATGTCACAGTCTATCCCTGATGCTTTTCGTGCTGCAGCTAGGCAGCATACCGACCAAACCATCGTTTGGCATCCGGAATCTCCATTGACCTTTGCGCAGCTTGATCAAGATTCTGATCGAGTTGCAGCCGCCTTGCATGCGCGTGGATTACAACAAGGAGATCGTGTGGCGCTTTATGCGATCAACGATAAAACCTTTGTTCAAGCGTATCTCGGCATTCAAAAAGCTGGCTGTGTTGTCGTACCAGTAAATTTACTCATTGGTGTTGATGAGGTCTCGTATGTCTTGGGTAATGCCAAGGTCAGTGCATTTATTTATCACGCAGCGATGACCGAAAAGGCGGTGGCCGTTAAAGGTCAGCTAGAAGGTTTAAAAGCAACGGCTGTGATTGGTGATGCACATCCTGAGATTCAAGCCGAGAGTTTTGCTGATTGGCTTTCAGTAGAGGCTGCTGCGCCTTCTTTAAGTTTAAATCCTGAAGAAGATGTTGCGGCAATTCTGTATACCTCTGGCACGACCGGTAATCCTAAAGGTGCGATGCTGACACATCACAATCTTGTCTCTAATACGCATAGTGTTAAGCAAGCGCTGGGATTGCAGTTAGGTAAGGATCGACTGTTGGTTGTATTGCCGATGTTTCACTCATTTGCAGCTACGGTCGGCATTCTCACGCCATGTTTGCATGGGTTGTCGATAACACCTGTACCTAAGTTTGATCCAGGCTTGGTGAGTGACATGATTGCAGCGAGTGGGGCAACGATCTTCTTAGGTGTGCCCTCGATGTATGCGGTCGTTAACCGCCTGCCAGATGAGCAAGCGGCAAAATTTAAAACCATTCGATTTGGCGTAGCAGGGGGTGCGGCCATGCCGGTTGAGTTGCTGAAGTCGTTTGAATCGCGATACGACATTCCAGTATTAGAGGGCGACGGTCCAACGGAGTGTTCACCTGTGACTTGTGTGAACCCCTTTGATGGTGAGCGTAAAGCGGGATCTGTCGGTTTGCCGGTGCCTAATGTAAGTATGACTATCCGTGACCTTGAAGGACATGAAGTTGCAACTGGCGAGATGGGGGAGATCTGTGTTGCAGGTCCAAATGTCATGAAAGGTTACTGGGAGTTGCCAGAAGCGACAGCTGAGACGTTTTTTGGCGAGTGGCTACGTACTGGAGACTTGGGTTACATCGATGAGGATGGTTATATCTTCATGGTTGACCGTATCAAGGACATGATTATTGTGAATGGTATGAATGTGTACCCGCGTCAGATAGAGGAAGTGTTGCATCAGCATGAGGCCGTTTTAGAAGCCGCTGTTGTCGGCCAACCGCATGCATCACACGGTGAGATCGTTGTTGCTTATGTGGTTCCTGCTGAAGGTCATGCCTTAACAGAAGCTGAGATTAAACAGTTCTGTAAAGAGCGATTAGGTCAGCATCAACTGCCAAGGCGTGTCGAGATAAGAGATGGGCTCCCCAAAAATGCTAGCGGGAAAATCCTTAAGCGCGAGCTGCGGAAAGAAGGTGAGGTAGAGCGCGGCATTAACTAGCCGTCTTTGGTTTTCTCCACGTGTAGTAAGTCACAATAAGATGAATCGCCATGCCGACTGCAGATAGCAGACCAATCGTTCGATCATAATCGCTGATAAGCCAGATGAGATCGCTACTGTGATTTGTGGGAGCGATGTCCTTAAAGCCTTTAATCACGGCCACCATGCCTGCGTGAACGCCAATGACATAAGCGATGTTGCCAGTGCGCTCACGAATCAAAGCAAGGTACATTCCAAGCAAGAACAAGGCGATAAAGCCATCCCAGATCCCGCCTTTGGCGTAATCGTCAAAGGTATTACTCAAAATCCAAAAGCTATTCGCAAAGCTTGCTGATTCTCCGGCCGGTAATGCCGGTGGGTTAATGAAGTGCATCCAGGCGTAAAACAAACTCGACAAAATCGCAGTTGTCCAAAAGCCGTTTGATTGTCGAATGCCGGCAAACAGCCCGCCACGGAAGAAGGTTTCTTCGATAAAGCCAATGAGTAAACCAGTAACCAAGGCGACAAGAACGATCTTCCCAAGTTCAGGTGCAATCTCATCCCAGCCGCGGACTGAACGAATTTCGAGAAAGCTCAATACAACAGCGAGTAACCCAAGCAGAGCGAGTCCCATACCGAGTCCGCGCAATAATTCAGCAAGAAAGGCGGGTTTGCTTAACTGATACCCCAGGTCGCTTTTATTCGCGATGTTGAGTCGATACATAATCCAGATAAAGCCCGGGATGGCAAACAGCTTGCCGACGATTGTGATGAGCTTGTGCGGGCCCTTGTCGGTAATCTCTTGTATCAGTGTGAAAAGCGGGTAGTTAACTGCGGCGCTTAAAAATAGGGCGAGCAGGATTAGGCCGATGAAGAGGAAAAAAGCTCGCATTTTGGTGTTTTTAGCTAAATAACCTTGAAAGTGATCACATTCTACCTAAAAAACTGTGAAAACAGGGTTAACAGCAGACCATTCATCGCGCTAGAATGCGCCGCCTAATTCGGGTACGTCACCCGAAAACACGGTTTTGCGAGCGTGGTGGAATTGGTAGACACGCCAGATTTAGGTTCTGGTGCCTTTGGTGTGAGAGTTCGAGTCTCTCCGCTCGCACCATTCATATAAGATCGTGCCCAAGTATCCCTTGGGCGGGTTTTTCCAAATTGAATAAAGTTTCAAGACGGCTTGAGCTGTCGGAGTATGTTTCATGCAAGTTTCTGTTGAGTCTGGCGAAGGTTTAGAAAAGCGTCTGTTGGTTGATTTGCCAGCTGATCGTGTAAATGAAGCCGTTGATAAAAAACTGACCGAGGTTGCTAAGACCGTCAAGATGAATGGTTTCCGTCCTGGTAAAGCACCACTGCGTGTTGTTAAGCAGCAGTATGGTGAGGCGGTTCGTCACGATGTCTACAGTGCATTGATTCAAGAAACGTATTACGAAGCACTCTCTGAAAAGAAAGTGATGCCAGTTGGCGATCCTAGCATTGAGTTCCGTGATGCAGTTGAAGAGGGTGGCTTTAGCTATACCGCCACCTTTGAGGTGATGCCTCAAATTGAACTCGCTGACATGAAAGGCAAGTCAATTACCAAGGTGACTGCTGAAGTTACTGATGCTGACGTCGACGACATGATCAATAAATTGCGCGAGCAACGTACGATTTTCAGTGATGTTGAGCGCGCAGCTCAAGATGGCGATCAAGTGCATATCGACTTCAAAGGTTTCATCGATGGTGAAGCATTTGATGGCGGTTCTGCAGAGAACGTTCCTCTTGTATTGGGTTCAGGTTCAATGATCGAAGGTTTCGAAGCCGCTCTGCTAGGTGCAAGTGCTGGTGATGAGCGGTCTTTCGATGTGAATTTCCCAGAAGATTACCGTGCTGAAAACTTAGCGGGTAAGCCTGCAACTTTCGAAGTGAAAGTGTCTAAAGTAGCTGAGCCAAAACTTCCTGAGATTGATGAAGAGTTTTGCAAAGAGTTTGGTGTTAAAGAAGGTACTGAAGATGCATTACGCGCCGAAGTCTCCTCAAACATGAAGGCTGAGCTTGAGCAAAAACTACAGGGTATGTTGAAAGACGAGTCTATGAAGATTCTTCGTGAATCAAATGAGCTGGATATCCCTAAGTCGATGATCACTCAAGAAGCTGAGCGCATGAAGCAGCAGGCTGTTCAGGAAATGGCGCAGCGTGGCCAGCAAGTATCGGTTGATTTGCCCGCTTCAATTTTTGAAGAGCAAGCAAAGACTCGCGTTCACTTAGGTCTTTTGGTGGCTGAGATTATCGATGGCCAAGAGTTGAAAGCCACTGAAGATGAAGTGCGTGACACTATCACCAACATGTCTGGCTCTTATGAAGATCCTCAGGAAGTCATCGATTTCTACATGAATAATGACCAGCAGCGCTCAATGCTTGAGAACCTTGTTTTGGAAAATAAGGTTAACGATTGGGTGGTTTCTCAGTTGGATGTTGCCGAAGAATCGCGTACTTTCTTAGAAGTTATGAATCCTGATCAGTAAGTTCTCTCAGAGCTCTGCCGATTTCAGATAACTTCTAAAAAATAAAAGAGAGAGTGGCTATGTCAGCACTGGATACGCAAAACTTGGGTTTAGTCCCTATGGTTATCGAACAATCGTCACGTGGCGAGCGTTCATACGACATTTATTCTCGCCTGCTAAAAGAGCGCGTTATCTTTTGTGTCGGTCAAGTCGAAGACCACATGGCTAACTTAATTGTTGCCCAACTGTTGTTCTTGGAATCTGAGAATCCTGACAAAGACATTCATCTATATATTAACTCCCCGGGTGGTTCGGTAACCGCAGGTTTGGCGATTTACGACACCATGCAATTCATCAAGCCAAATGTAAGCACCATGTGTATTGGTCAAGCGGCAAGTATGGGTGCTGTTTTGTTGGCAGCGGGTGAAAAGGGTAAGCGTTTTGCGTTGCCAAACTCTCGTGTGATGATTCACCAACCACTGGGTGGTTTCCAGGGTCAAGCGAGCGACTTTGAGATTCACGCCAAAGAAATCCTTTTAATCCGTGAAAAATTGAACAAGATTTTGGCGGATCATTCAGGACAAGATCTCGAAAAGATTAAGCATGATACTGATCGTGACAACTTTATGAGTGCCCAAGATTCAGTGACTTACGGCCTCATCGACGAAGTTGTTGGAAAGCGTAATCAAGAAAACAGCTAATTTTTGAGCGAGTTGCCCAATTTCATGGGTAATACCGCAGGTTTTCGCGACTTGTTCCTACCTAATCTAAGGGTATTATGCAATTTAGGCATTTTGTTTTAGATCGATAGATCTATGCATACCGCCCCTTTAGAGGTTTCATGTATGAGTGATAAGAAAGACGATAAAAACGAAGACGGCAAATTGCTGTATTGCTCTTTTTGCGGCAAAAGCCAGCATGAAGTTCGTAAGCTGATTGCGGGACCTTCCGTTTTTATTTGTGACGAATGCGTAGAGCTATGTAACGACATTATTCGTGAAGAGATGCAAGAGAGCAGCTCGGATGATGGTGATTCATTGCCAAAGCCACATGAGCTAAATGCAGCTCTAGATGAATACGTTATTGGTCAGGCTCGTGCAAAGCGCGTTCTGTCTGTTGCGGTATACAACCATTACAAACGCCTGCGTGCGTCTAAAGGAAAAGACGAAGTCGAGATTTCGAAAAGTAATATATTACTTATCGGCCCTACAGGTTCAGGTAAGACCTTGTTGGCTGAGACGCTGGCACGTCTTTTGAACGTTCCCTTCACCATTGCAGATGCAACTACTTTGACCGAAGCGGGCTATGTGGGTGAAGACGTTGAGAACATTATTCAGAAGCTTCTGCAGAAATGTGATTACGATGTAGATAAAGCTCAGACAGGCATTGTGTACATCGACGAGATCGATAAGATTTCTCGCAAGTCAGATAACCCATCCATTACACGTGATGTTTCAGGTGAGGGCGTTCAACAAGCCTTGCTGAAGCTCATTGAAGGCACGGTCGCTTCTGTGCCTCCACAAGGTGGTCGTAAGCATCCACAGCAGGAGTTCTTACAGGTCGATACGTCCAATATCATGTTTATTGTTGGGGGTGCATTCGCTGGCTTGGATAAAGTTATACGTAATCGCTCAGAAAAAGGTGGCATTGGTTTTGGCGCTGAAGTCAGAAGCAAAGATGACACGCGTAATGTAGGTCAAATCTTCTTGGACCTTGAAGCTGAGGATTTAATCTCTTATGGCTTGATTCCAGAGTTTGTTGGTCGTTTGCCTGTCGTGGCAACGCTTGAAGAGCTCGATGAAGAAGCGTTGATTCGTATTTTGACCGAGCCAAAGAACGCTCTGGTTAAGCAATACCAGCGTTTATTTGAGATGGAAGATGCAGATCTCGATATTCGTGAAGATGCGTTATCTGAAGTGGCTAAAAAAGCGATCGCCCGTAAAACCGGAGCTCGTGGATTACGCACAATTCTAGAACAAACCTTGTTAGACACCATGTATGACTTACCATCTCAGGATAACGTCAGTAAGGTCGTGGTTGATGGCAGTGTGATCCGTGGAGAATCAGATCCATTGGTCATTTACGAGAATGCAGGACGCCCGAAGGCAGCGTCTGAAAATTAATCAAAGTGCCCGGCCTGACCGGGCATTTTTCGTCTTGGTCTTGAAAAAATGATTTCTGCCCCAAGATGATTCAAAAGCCATTCATGAATATGGCGACACTATTTAGGAGATCCCGATGGGACAAGAAGTGAATCCAGATACCCAGCCTTTAGTTGTACCGGTGTTGCCGCTGCGTGATGTGGTTGTTTATCCTTATATGGTCATTCCGCTTTTTGTCGGTCGAGATAAGTCGATTAAAGCGCTCGATGCTGCGATGGCTGATAACAAACAGATTCTTCTTTCGGCACAGCGTAGTGCAGATATCGATGAACCCGCTGAGAAAGACCTTTATGAAGTCGGTACTCTGGCGAGTATTCTTCAACTATTAAAGCTGCCTGACGGCACGGTTAAGGTATTGGTTGAAGGCTCAAAGCGTGCGCGTTTGAAAAGGTTTCTTGATGGTGAAGAGTTCTTTACCGCTGAGATCGAAGCGCAAGATGAAAATGAAGAGCTTCCAGAACGTGAGATGGAAATTTTAATGCGCTCGGCGACCGATCTTTTTGATCAGTATGTAAAGCTGAACAAGAAAGTACCGCCTGAGGTTTTGACCTCGCTAGCAAGTATCGATGAAGGTTCACGTTTAGCTGACACCATGGCGGCTCACATGGCCCTTAAACTTGAAGAAAAGCAGCACGTGCTTGAAATGATCAATGTGCGTGAGCGTCTTGAGCATCTTATGAGTCTGATGGAAGGCGAGAACGATATTCTGCAAATGGAGAAGCGCATTCGTGGCCGCGTAAAGCGTCAGATGGAAAAGAACCAGCGCGAGTATTATCTCAATGAGCAAATGAAGGCTATCCAGAAAGAGTTGGGTGAGCTGGAAGATGCGCCAAATGAAATTGAAGAGCTGACCGCCAAGATTGAAAAGGCGGGCATGTCCAAAGAGGCAAAGACCAAAGCAACTGCTGAGTTGAATAAGCTCAAGCTGATGTCGCCAATGTCTGCTGAAGCGACAGTGGTGCGTAACTACATTGACGCTTTAGTTGGAGTGCCTTGGAAAAAGAAAACCAAAGTACGTAATGACATCCCTAAAGCAGAGGAAGTGTTAGATACTGATCACTTTGGTCTAGAAAAAGTTAAAGAACGCATTTTGGAATATTTGGCAGTTCAACAACGTGTTCGTAAATTGAAAGGTCCGATCCTGTGTTTGGTAGGACCTCCTGGTGTGGGTAAAACCTCATTGGGTCAGTCGATTGCTAAGGCAACTAACCGAAAGTTTGTGCGTATGGCACTTGGCGGTGTGCGTGATGAAGCTGAAATTCGTGGTCACCGTAAGACTTATATTGGTGCGATGCCAGGCAAGATTGTGCAGAGCCTGACTAAGGTTGGTACGCGCAATCCTTTGTTCTTGCTTGATGAGATAGACAAGATGGCAATGGACTTCCGTGGTGATCCTGCATCAGCTTTACTTGAGGTTCTCGACCCTGAGCAAAATCACACCTTCCAAGATCACTATCTTGAGGTGGATTTTGATTTATCCGACATCATGTTTGTGGCG
>CBFHYJ010000034.1:0-17233 GCA_965659945.1 Sedimenticolaceae bacterium
TGGCGAGCTTCCGCAACCTGTGTGACAAAAAAGGCATTGATTTCGATAGCTTCTGGAAAGCCGATTCAGATGCAGAGCTTTACCACTTCATTGGCAAAGACATCATCTACTTCCATGCCTTGTTCTGGCCTGCCATGTTACAAGGTGCTGGCTTCCGCATGCCGACCTCAGTATTTGCGCACGGCTTTCTTACGGTTGATGGCGCGAAGATGTCAAAGTCACGTGGCACATTTGTAAAGGCTCGCACCTATCTAAAGCACCTCAACCCCGAATACCTGCGTTATTACTTCGCAGCTAAGTTGAGCTCTAAGATTGATGACTTAGATCTTAATCTCGAAGACTTTGCGCAACGGGTTAATGCAGACCTTGTTGGTAAGGTTGTTAACATTGCTAGCCGTAATGCGGGCTTTATTAAGAAGCGTTTCGATAACAAACTCTCAACGACTTGTTCTGAGCCTGAGCTTTATCAAAGCTTTGTCGATGCCGGCGATCAAATTGCTGCGCATTACGAAAACCGTGACTACGGTCGTGCGATTCGCGAAATCATGGCACTAGCGGATAAAGCCAATCAGTACATCGATGACAAGGCACCTTGGGTTATTGCTAAAGAAGAAGGTAAAGATCAAGAGCTACACGACATTAGCTCCGTTGGTATTAATCTTTTCCGCGTTTTGATGGGTTATCTAAAACCTGTGCTACCTCTCATGGCTGCCGATGCAGAAGCCTTCCTGAACATTGAACCCATGACATGGAATAGCCAAGCCAAACCGCTTTGTGGTCACTCGGTGAATAAATTCAAACCATTGATGACCCGCGTTGAGCGCGAAAAGATTGATGCAATGATCGAAGATTCAAAAGAAGACCTCGCCGCTGAAGCCAAAGTGATTGGCAAAGGCGCTGCACAAAAAACCACAAACTCTGCGATTGACCCTATCGCTGACACCATCGAGTTTGATGACTTTGCCAAGGTAGATCTGCGCATTGCAAAAATCGTTAAAGCCGAGCATGTAGAAGGTGCGGATAAGTTACTTCAGCTCACCTTGGATATTGGTGATGGCACTCGAAATGTCTTCGCAGGCATCAAGTCTGCCTACCAACCCGAAGACCTTGAAGGGAAATTGACCGTGATGGTGGCTAACCTTGCGGCGCGTAAAATGCGTTTTGGCCTATCTGAAGGCATGGTCTTAGCAGCTGGACCCGGTGGTAAAGATTTATTCATTCTAAATCCGGATAATGGTGCCCAACCTGGCATGCGCGTTAAATAACTTAAGGAATTTAAATCCTAACCGTTACTGAGGCCGGAAAGCCGCGCATATCGCCCGGCTGAGACCCAAGGTCCTGTCTCAGCATGTCTTTACGACGCACCATTCTTTTACTCTGCTGCCTACCTTCCATGGCTAATGCCTTGTCACTAGGTCAAGCTGAAGTGCTATCGCACCTCGGCCAACCTCTGCATGTCTCAGTGCCTCTACGTGCCACGACCGAGGAGCTTTGGACGACAGAAGCCTCGATTGCTAGCAAAGAAGAATTTGAGCTGCTCAGTATCGACTACCAAACCCATTTCTCAGACATTCAGGTCCTGATCCATAGTTACCAAGATGCCCATCAACTGGTGATCACCAGCAAACAGCCTTTTAACAAACCTTTTATTCAGTTACCGGTTGCCGTTGAATCTACCGATGGTCGTCAAATTAAAACCTTTAGCCTGCTAATCGATCCGATCAGTTACTCAGTTCCAGCGATCAATACCACCCTCTTGATGCAGAAGCCTATGCCAATTGCGCCAAAAGTCGAAACTGAAACACAAACAACGATCAAGCAACAATTAGCTCAGCCCGAGCTTGTTCAGTCATCAAAACATAAACCAGTGAATACTGCTAAGAAAACACTTTCTTCAGTCAACTTGCACAAGGGTGAGATGACTCGCAATCAAGTCTCAGCAGGTGAAAGTTTATGGCGCATTGCCAGTCGCTATGTCGATTCACGTGAAGCGGTGCCATCGATGATGTCGCATATTCATCAAACTAACAAAAAGGCGTTTGTTCGTGGTGACATCAACATGCTCATGTCGGGTAGCACACTGAGTTTTACAACGACTCCGAGTACAAGCAAAACCATTGAAACACCCGAGCCAGTCGCTATCCAAAAACCCACTGAAAACCAAATGAGCATTCTTGCCCCTCAAGCTGATGAGCTGCCTCAAACAATGAGCGATCCGGTCAATAACCTAGCGATCACTCAAGAAGAGCTTGCTAAGGCGACCATTGAACGCGAGCACCTTCAGAATGCGATCAACGATCTTCAAACCACATTGATTAGCCTTGAATCCAAGCTGATTAAACGCAATGAAAAGATTGCTGAGATCAATCAATCAGTGGCAAAGATCGCGAGTGGCCAAGCGCTATCCGCCAAAACCTCAACCAATACACGTGAGCTGATTGAAGTAGCGGCACTTTCAAGCCTAGGCACCTTAGGTGTACTTGGTCTTGGCCTGTTAATACCTCGCTTAACCCGCAAAAAACGCCTCGAAGAAGAAGAGATACTTCTCACCTAATCTGGTAGGTCTTTGATCAATAACAATCCACGCATAAAAAGCGGCGATTTTCTGTACTTATTATTTGCGCCACAGAGGGGCAAAACGTAAGCTATCCCTAGAATTTTCAAGAGATTAAACCATGTGCGACAAATACTGATTTGTCACCATGCATACTTATGTCGGAATACGCGCTCATCCTCGTCAGCACCGTTTTGGTGAACAACTTTGTGCTCGTAAAATTCTTGGGCCTATGTCCTTTCATGGGTGTCTCACGCAAACTCGAAACGGCTGTCGGCATGGGGCTTGCGACCACCTTCGTACTCACCCTCTCGTCAGTGAGCAGCTACCTCGTTAACACTTACCTGCTCGAACCGATGGGTCTAGAGTTTCTGCGCACTATCGCTTTCATTCTACTGATTGCTGTTGTGGTTCAGTTCACCGAGATGGTGATGCATAAAACCAGTCCGATGTTGTATCAGGTGTTGGGCATTTTTTTACCGCTCATCACAACAAACTGCGCGGTACTCGGTGTTGCACTGTTAAATACCCAGGAAGATCACAATCTTGTTGAGTCAGCACTTTATGGCTTCGGTGCCGCAGTGGGCTTCTCTTTGGTCTTGGTGCTTTTCGCAGCGGTTCGCGAACGCGTCTCAGTGGCTGATGTTCCCAAGCCGTTCCAAGGTAACGCAATTGCTCTTATCACCGCCGGCTTGATGTCGATGGCGTTCATGGGCTTTGCTGGACTGGTAACTGGCTAATGTTAAGCGGCGTAATAACCCTGACAGCGCTGTCGCTGATCTTTGGTCTACTACTCGGTTATTCCGCGATTCGCTTTCGAGTAGAAGGCGATCCCATTGCAGATCAAATCGATGCACTGCTACCGCAAACTCAGTGTGGGCAATGTAGCTATGCCGGCTGCCGCCCATATGCTGAGGCCATTGCAAACGGTGAAGCCGAGATTAATCGTTGCCCACCTGGTGGTGAAGTCACGATGATTGCCTTATCAGAACTTCTAGGCCGCGACCCCATGCCACTTGAAGATGAGGAAGCAGCAGCCAAACCCAAAGCCGTTGCGATCATCATTGAGAACGATTGCATCGGTTGCACGCTGTGTATTCAGGCCTGTCCAGTCGATGCGATATTGGGTGCTGCAAAACAGATGCATACCGTCATTGAAGCTGAATGTACTGGCTGTGAACTTTGTATCCCCCCTTGCCCTGTTGAATGCATCTACATGGTGTCAATCAAAGACACCACAGATACCTGGCGCTGGCCATTACCGAATCAGAATTCAGCAGAGGTCAGTCATGGCTAATGTATCGATTCATGATTTCCACGGCGGTCTTACCCTTGATGATCACAAGGCACTTTCAACTCAATACCCAATAGCGCCGGTTTATTTACCAAAGACTTTAGTGGTGCCTTTGCAGCAACACATCGGCCAGATTGCCGAACCATGCATTAAGGTAGGTGATCACGTTCTTAAGGGACAACTGATCGCAAAAGCCAGTGAATATGTCAGTGCCAATATTCATGCACCAAGCTCAGGCACCGTTACTGCGATAGATGAGCAACCTATTGCACATCCCTCAGGTTTGAATGCGTTATGCATTAGCATCGAATGCGATGGTAACGACACATGGACAAATCTTCCGGAAGCTATTGGTGATTGGGAAACCACCGAACCGCAATTACTGCGTGATCGCTTACGCCAAAGCGGCATCGTCGGACTCGGTGGCGCTGTATTTCCAACTGCTGTTAAAACCAACACGCAAAACAAGCCAGTAGACACGCTGATTCTAAATGCCTCTGAGTGCGAACCTTACATCACCTGTGATGACATGCTGATGCGCACCGATCCAGAAAAGATTGTGACCGGTGCAAAAATCTTGCAGCACATTGTGGGCGCCAAAAAGATTCTTATCGGCATTGAAGAGAATAAGCCGCAAGCGATTGAAGCGTTAAACAACGCACGCAACGGCACTGACATTGAAATCGTTGTCGTACCGAACAAATATCCGAGTGGCGGCGAAAAACAGCTAATCCACTTACTGACAGGCATTGAGGTTCCTTCGCAAGGCTTACCGCTTGATGTAGGTATCTTGTGCCAGAATGTAGGCACTTGTGTTGCCGTTGCGAATGCTGTGCTCGAAGGCAAACCCTTTATCGATCGCATTGTCACACTCACGGGCGACGCACTCGCCAAACCTCAAAACGTTCGCGCATTGATTGGTACATCCATTCATGAACTGATTGAACATCACAGTGGCTTTGCTAAAGCTTGCCAACGCACCCTGATGGGTGGCCCCATGATGGGCTTTAGCCTGCCAGATATCGATCGCCCGATCGCTAAAGGTAGCAACTGTGTTTTAAGCTTGCATGAAGTGGAGCCCACCCAAGAACCGCAGCCATGTATTCGCTGTGGAGAATGTGTAAAAGTCTGCCCCGCTCTTCTGTTGCCACAACAGCTTTACTGGTACGCAAAGTCACATAACTTTGATCAAGCACAAGATCATCATCTCTTTGATTGTATTGAGTGCGGCTGTTGCGCTCATGTCTGCCCATCCAAGATACCGTTGGTGCAGTACTACCGTTTTGCTAAGACTGAGATCTGGGCAAGCGAACGAGAGAAGCAGCAATCAGATCTTGCCCGCCGACGTCATGAATTCAGAGACGCACGCCTTGCGCGATTAGAGGCTGAACGTAAAGCTCGCCTTCGCAAGAAAAAAGAAGTGCTCGAGAATAAACCCAAAGCTAAAGGTGATGATCCGAAGAAAGCCGCAATTGAAGCCGCTATGAAACGGGTTGCCGCAAAGAAAGCAGCTCAAGCGGCTGAGGAAAAATCATCATGAGCAGCATGATCAGTTCTCCGCACCAACATGACAGCAATTCGGTTTCGCGCATCATGGCGATTGTTCTACTTGCGCTATTACCAGGTATCGCTGCGCTGGTATGGCTTTTAGGTAATGGTGTGCTCATTAACTTGGGCATCGCCATTGTCAGCGCGCTACTCAGCGAATGGGTGTTTCTACGCTTTAGAGGTCGTAATCCTGTTGTTGCCGTCACCGATCTAAGCGCCGTGTTAACGGCTGTGTTACTTGCCTTGGCGCTACCGCCACTCATGCCCGCATGGCAAGTTGCATTAGGAACCATCTTTGCCATTGTCGTTGGTAAACAATTATTTGGTGGCATTGGTAACAATCCTTTCAATCCAGCCATGTTGGGTTACGCCCTGCTATTGGTCTCTTTCCCGGCTTCAATGAGTCAATGGATTCAACCGCAGAGTGCTGCATCAAATTTGGATATTGCTCAAGCGTGGCAACTCGCTGTTGATGGTGTCATGCCAACCACTATGGCATGGGACAGCATGACGGGCGCCACGCCGTTATCAGAAGTGCGCGAAGGTCTACTTCAACACAGCATGTTGAGTGAACTCCATCCAGACGGCAGTTGGTCAGCCTTGATGAGCTCAGGATGGGCTTGGGTGTCGTTAGCTTATCTAGCAGGTGGCGCCTTCTTGATCTTGAAAGGCATCATGAGCTGGCGCATCCCACTCAGCCTATTAGCAAGCGTTACCCTAGTCAGTGGCGTACTTTGGTTGATCGATAGTAATCAGTTCGCAAGCCCACTTTTTCATCTCTTTAGCGGTGCTGTAATGCTTGGTGCTTTCTTTATTGCAACAGACCCAGTGAGTGCCAGTACCACACCGAGAGGCCAATTGATCTTCGGGGCCATGATTGGCTTCTTCATCGTCATAATCCGCACCTGGGGCGGGTATCCCGACGCTGTCGCTTTCTCTGTCCTACTACTCAATATGGCAGCACCCACAATCGACTATTACACGCAACCACGCGTCTTCGGTGGAGGGCGTTAATGCCAAAGCAAATGATCAAAAATTATGCGTCGGCATTAATCTCCGCGATCATTCTTGCGGCGTTCGCTAGTCTGGGGAGCAGCTTAGTCGGTTTTAGCTACGAATCGACTCACGAACAGATACTCCAAAATCAACGCGAAACCTTACGTCGTCAAATCAACGAAGTCTTCCCCGAGGTGCAACATGACAACATTGTGATTGATGATGTCGTGTCGATTAAAGACGGTGAGCTCGGCGATGATGAAGTGAAGGTTTACCGCGCCACATTAAAAAAAGTACCCACTGGACTTATCTACAGCCCCGTCACAGCTGATGGTTACTCAGGTGATATCTTGCTTACGATTGCGATCAATGAAAACAACCAAGTCACCGGGGTGCGTGTTCTGCACCATAAAGAGACGCCAGGCCTAGGTGACAAGATCGAAATGCGTCGTAGTGGATGGATCAAAAGCTTCGATGGCACATCACTAACCTCACCTCGAGCTGAGAAATGGGCCGTGAAACGTGATGGCGGTGACTTCGATCAATTTACAGGCGCAACCATTACGCCTCGCGCAGTGGTCAAAGCAGTAAAAAGCACCTTGCAGTATCACCAGCTAAATAAAGAAAAACTTCACACCATGGAGCCAGACTCATGAGTGGCATCGATTACAAAGCCATCACCCTCGATGGACTCTGGCGAAACAACCAAGCTTTGGTGGCGTTACTGGGCCTGTGTCCACTTTTAGCGGTCACCAACACCCTCATCAATGGCCTTGGTTTAGGTATCGCGACAACAATAGTCCTACTGCTATCGAATGTCAGCGTATCAATCATTCGCAACTGGGTGCGTACCGAAATTCGTTTGCCTGTGTTTGTGTTAATCATCGCCTCGTTTGTTACCGCCGTTGAACTGACCATGAACGCCTACTTTCATGGCCTTTACACCGTTCTTGGCATCTTTATTCCATTGATTGTGACCAACTGCGCGATTATTGGTCGCGCAGAAGCCTTTGCTTCACGTAACCCAGTGATGGCTTCAGCAGTTGATGCCCTCGCTATGGGCATAGGCTTTACCGCGGCGCTTGTTGTGCTAGGTGCGCTGCGCGAATTCATTGGTCAAGGCACACTCTTCGATGGTGCGCACCTGATGTTTGGTGAATCAGCACTCAACTGGACGATACACTTTGGTGATAACTATGAAGGCATTTTATTAGCCATCTTGCCGCCAGGTGCATTCTTAGGCCTTGGCTTTTTAATCGCGATCAAAAACGTGATTGATCAACGCTTACCTAATAAGCCTGCGGTCAAAGTAACTGAAGCTGCTCCTGCCGAGTCATGAACAAAGAAAAGCGCCAAGAAATCTTTGAGCGCTTGCGTGCGGATAATCCGCACCCCACCACCGAACTGAACTACAGCAATCCATTTGAATTACTGATTGCTGTCATCTTGTCAGCCCAAGCCACTGATGTGGGCGTTAACAAAGCGACAGACAAACTCTTTCCTGTTGCTAACACGCCCGAAACCATTCATGCACTTGGGGTTGCCGGCTTAAGTAAATACATCAAAACCATTGGCCTATATAACAGTAAAGCGAAAAACGTTATCGCAACCTGTAAGATCCTCATGGATCAGCATAACTCTGAGATTCCTGAAACACGCGAAGCCATCGAGGCACTACCCGGTGTTGGACGAAAAACCGCCAACGTGGTTTTAAATACGGCATTTGGTCATCCCACGATGGCGGTCGATACGCACATCTTTCGGGTATCCAATCGAACAAAAATTGCACCAGGGAAAAACGTGCTTGAAGTTGAAAAGCGGCTTGTTCGACTCATCCCAAAGGAATTCCTTGTTGATGCACACCACTGGCTGATTCTATTGGGTCGATATACCTGCGTTGCTCGCAAACCCCGTTGTGGCGCCTGCCTGATTGAAGACTTATGTGAATTCAAACAAAAGACGAGCGACTAATATGTTTGGGCAAAATCGTGATCAACTACGCCGCTTTTATCTCGACTGTTGGCAGAAGCAACAGCAAGGTGAATCACTGGCTGGCATTGAATTAATCGTTGCTCAGGTGATTCAGCAACACCCTGAATATCATGCCATCTTAAAAGAAGATAACTTGGATAAAGATTTTCATATCGCCGATGGCGAAACTAATCCTTTCCTACACATGGGCATGCATATCACGCTAGCGGAGCAGTTAGGCAGCGATCGACCAAACGGCATACGCGCACTACATCAAAGCATCACCCAAAAGGCAGGGGATGCACATGAGGCGGAGCATCAAATGATGGAGTGTTTAGGCTTGGTATTGTGGGAAGCGCAGCGCGCCAACCAAACGCCAGATGAGCATGCGTATTTAGAATGCCTGCGAAAACTCGCAGGCACGCTTTAATTATCCACCTGAGTTGCTACGGCGTGGTTTTTTTCCACCCTTAGGCTTGCCTGCTCTCGGATTAGCGCCTTTGCTTGGGCCGCGTCGCTTACCTGGCTTACCGCCTTTACCATCACGCTTGCCACGATGAGAAAAGTCTTTACGTGGGATACCTGATGGTGGACGAGATGAACCACCCTGATCAACTTCAGTATCAACCAAGTTCTCATCGGTAAGTGGTGACAACATCAACTGACGACGACATACCCAAACCTTCTGCATGTGCTTCAAGGTTTCTTTTGGCATCCCAGCAGGCAAGTCAATCACCGTAAAGTTATCAAAAATTTCGATATGGCCGATGTACTTACTTTCAACATCCGCTTCGTTAGCGATAGCACCAACGATATTCTTTGGCTTAACACCGTGGTTATAACCAACCTCGATACGGAAACGCTCCATATCCACTTCAGGCTCATCTTTTAATGGCAAAGCATCAAGTTCAACTGGCACCTTAGTACCTTCAGTTGAACGATCACGCGGTGGACGATCATTTTTAAACCCAGATTCTTTTTGCTTTGGCTGTTTATGAGCAGACTCATCCAGCAAGAAAGGATTATCGCCTTGAAGCTTTGCCGCTAGAGCCGCGGCAATTTGTAATGGGTCGAGATCATGCTCAATACCAAGCTGACTGATCATCTCGTAGTAGAAGCCCAAGTCTTCCTCATTACCCATCGATTCAACGATGCTCTGCTTAAAACGCTCAACTCGCTTTTGGTTAATATCTTTTACCGACGGCAATTGCATCGGCTCAATCTGCTTCTTGGTTGCACGCTCAATCGCTTGCAACATGCGGCGCTCACGAGGCGCAACGAACAATATCGCATCACCTTCACGACCTGCACGACCTGTACGACCGATACGGTGCACATAGGATTCAGTATCGTGTGGGATATCGTAGTTAAACACGTGGCTTACACGTGGCACATCAAGACCACGTGCTACTACGTCAGTCGCTATTAGCAGGTCCAAACGACCATCTTTTAAACGATCAACAACTTTCTCACGTAGCGCTTGTGGCATATCACCATTCAGCGCTTCTGCTGAGAAACCACGAGCTTGTAGCTTTTCAGCCAACTCCACAGTCGCTGTCTTTGTACGCACAAAAACAATACCCGCATCAACAGGCTCAATTTCAAGCACACGTGTTAACGCATCGAGTTTATGCAGACCTGAAACCATCCAAAAACGCTGACGGATTGATTCTGCAGTTGTGGTTTGCGATGCAATCTTGACAATCTTTGGGTCAACCAAATGGGTTTCAGCAACCTTACGAATCTCTTTTGGCATCGTTGCTGAAAACAAGGCAATTTGACGCTTTTCAGGAACACGCTCAAGGATCCAGTTCACATCATCAATAAAGCCCATACGCAGCATTTCATCTGCCTCGTCGAGTACTAATGATTTGAGCTGATCCAACTTCAAGGTACCGCGATCCATGTGATCCATCACACGACCCGGTGTGCCAACTACAACCTGCACACCTTTTTTCAAAGAACGCAGCTGTAAGCTATAGCTCTGACCACCATAGATAGGCAGTACGTGGAAATCAGGAATGTGATGCGCATATTTTTGTAACGCCTCAGAAACCTGAATCGCCAGCTCACGTGTAGGTGCCAAAACCAACAGTTGTGGCGCGCGATTCTTCATATCGACATTTGCTAGCAAAGGCAAAGCGAATGCAGCCGTTTTACCGGTACCGGTTTGCGCCTGACCGAGAAGGTCATGCCCGTTAAGAAGAAGAGGAATACATTGCGCCTGAATTGGAGACGGACGTTCGTAGCCCACCTCGGTAATTGCGCGAAGAATATTTTCAGGTAAAGAAAAATCTGAAAACGTCAATTCTTGAGAATCTGTCATAACCCAGCCCAGTAAATGTTAGAAAAATACTGTGGCCCAATGACACTCACCAATATTGGGGTCTACAGCAAGGGGCGCGATTATACGCATCCAAATAAAAATTACTTGTCTAAATTGCTGAAAATACGAAAAAAGTTTTGTCCAACCCGCAATTGGCTCAAGGCTATTTGATGACGCTCAATGTTAAGATTGCATCCATCCAACGTTTAACGAGCTTGCGCTGTGCAACCTATCGCTAAAGAACTGTTTAGCTATCGTCGCTTCTGGCCATATAAGTTTGGCCCCGCTCCCTTTTTGCCCATGTCGCGCGAAGAGATGGACCAGCTTGGCTGGGATAGTTGCGATGTCATCCTAGTAACGGGCGATGCTTATGTCGATCACCCTAGCTTTGGCATGGCGGTGATCGGTCGCGTACTTGAAGCACAAGGTTTCCGTGTTGGCATCATCTCACAGCCCGATTGGAATTCAGCGAGCGATTTCGCACGACTCGGTAAACCCAATCTGTATTTTGGCGTTACCGCCGGCAATATGGATTCGATGGTGAATCGTTATACCTCAGAGCGACGCATTCGTTCTGATGATGCTTACACACCAAATAACGAAGGTGGTAAACGTCCGGACCGCGCGACCATTGTTTACTCACAACGCTGTCGCGAAGCCTTTAATGATGCACCTATTGTAATTGGTGGTATTGAAGCTAGCTTGCGCCGAATTGCGCATTTTGATTACTGGCAAGAAAAGATTCGTCGTTCAGTATTATTGGATTCAAAAGCTGACATGTTGCTCTTTGGTAACGCAGAGCGTGCGATTGTTGAGTTAACACATCGTATTGCGAGCGGCGAATCGATCAAAGAGATTCGCGATCTGCGCGGTAGTGCGTTTGCAATCAATCAACGTCCTGAAGACTGGGTTGAGATCGATTCCTCTGAGATTGATCAGCCAGGTGCAATTGATCCACCAATCAATCCTTATCAAGACACCACCAAGCCAACAGAAGGCAAAAAAAGTTGCGCAAACAAACAAGCCGATGAAGACGCAAAAATCATTCGCTTCGAACGACGTCCTCGTGGTCTCGATCGTGATAAGACAGTAGTTCGTCTGCCTTCTTACGATCAAGTTAAAGCGGATCCTGTGTTATATGCACATGCTTCACGCATTCTTCACTTGGAATCTAACCCGGGCAATGCGCGCGCATTAATCCAAGAACATGCTGGGCGTGAAGTCTGGATTAACCCACCCCCTATTCCGTTGCACACACCAGAGCTCGACAAAGTCTTCGAGTTACCTTACCAACGTGTGCCACACCCACATTACGGCAAAGCAAAGATTCCTGCATATGAAATGATTCGCTTTTCAGTGAACATCATGCGTGGCTGTTTTGGTGGCTGCTCATTCTGTTCGATCACCGAGCATGAAGGTCGCATCATTCAGAATCGTTCGGAAGGCTCTATCCTCAAAGAGATCGAATCGATCCGCGATATGACACCGGGCTTTACCGGCAACATCTCTGACCTTGGCGGTCCCACGGCAAACATGTGGCGCCTGCATTGCAAGGACCCCAAAATTGAATCCAGTTGCCGTCGCTTATCCTGCGTTTACCCTGGCATCTGCTCAAACCTGAATACCAATCAAATGCCATTGGTACAGCTTTATCGTAAGGCCCGTGCCATACCCGGCGTTAAGCGCGTCTTTATTGCATCAGGCTTGCGTTACGACATTGCGGTTGAAACACCTGAGTATGTAAAAGAGCTCGTTACTCATCACGTTGGCGGTTACCTCAAGATTGCACCTGAGCATACTGAAATGGGCCCACTCTCAAAGATGATGAAACCAGGCATGGGAACCTACGATCGCTTTAAGGCAATGTTCGATAAGTACTCCAAAGAAGCGGGCAAAGAACAATACTTAATTCCCTACTTTATTGCGGCACACCCAGGCACAACTGATGAAGACATGCTGAGCCTTGCACTATGGCTAAAGAGTAATGGTTTCCGCGCTGACCAGGTTCAAGCCTTCTTACCATCACCGATGGCACTTGCTACAGCCATGTGGCATTCAGGTCGCAACCCACTGAAGAAAATTACCCGCGATAGTGAAGCGGTGTTTTCGCCCAAAGGTCGTCGTCAACGCCGATTACATAAAGCCTTCCTGCGATATCACGATGCAGATAACTGGCCGATCCTGCGTGAAGCACTACAAGCCATGGGACGTGCCGACCTGATTGGTAACGGAAAGAAACATCTCGTGCCGCGCTGGCAACCTGCGGGTACTGGTGGAAAACCTGAAGGTCAACGCAAATCTGTCAAAGGTAAAAACTTCCGCACAACTCATACACGCGCGGAAAAAAATGATCGCAATGCACGTCCGAGCAATCGACGTCCGACAAAACGTCGCTAATTATTTACCTGGTCTGAACAGACCGCCAAGACCCATATCGTCAAGTACGCCTTCCATGAAGCGCTTCACTTGATCCGCCTCTTCCATACGCATCACCATATTCAAGTACTGACGCGCCCGTGACTGACTACAACTACGGATCACCCACTTCACTTTAAGCAAGCTGCCCGGACTCATACTCAACGAATCAACACCTAAGCCAACCATAAGCACAGCAGCCAATGGATTACCGGCAAGCTCACCACAAACACTGACTGGCTTACCGTAACGCTTTGCCCCATCCACGATCATTTTCAGCGCACTGATCACAGCCGGATGTAGGTCACTGTATAAATCAGCCACCCGAGGATTGTTACGATCCACCGCCAACAAGTACTGTGTTAAGTCATTGGTACCCACGGATAAGAAATCAACGCGACGCGCTAATGCATCGATCTGATAAACGGCCGAAGGCACCTCAATCATGACGCCAATCTTTGGCATCACAACATCAAAGCCTTCTTCGAGTAACTCATCATGCGCTTGCTGAATAAGCTGCATGAGCTCATCGACTTCAGAGGCACTGGTGATCATCGGCAACATGATCTGCAAATTGCCGAACCCAATATTCGCGCGAAGCATTGCACGAATTTGGGTTAAGAAAATCTCAGGGTGCTGCAAAGAAATGCGCACACCACGCCAACCCAAGAAGGGGTTTTGCTCTTCTACCGGGAAGTAAGGAAGAGGTTTGTCGCCACCTATATCCAAAGTACGCAAAATTACTGGGCGAGGCGCCATAGACGACAACACCATTTGATAATTGTTTATCTGAGTATCTTCACCGGGGAAACGGTCGCGCACCATGAAGGGCAACTCAGTTCGATAAAGGCCAATACCTTCAGCCTCTTCTTGCTGAGCGCTATTCATCTCATTGATTAAGCCGGTATTGAGATACAAGGGCATCGCTAAACCATCCGTCGTTTCTGATGGCAGGCCACGCATTGCCTCGACTTCTTCGCCAAGAGCACGCTCTTGATCAAGTAGACGTTGGTACTCTTCACTTACCGATGGCGTAGGGTCGACATACACACGACCGCGATAACCATCCATCACAATCGCACGACCTTGCATACGACTGATCGGCATATCGGTGACACCCATAACCGCAGGTACACCCATGGCGCGCGCCATAATGGCTGCGTGAGACGAGCCCGAACCTGTTGCAGCGATAACACCTGCCAAGCGGCCGACTGGCACATCGGCCAAATCCATCGCACTCACCTCATCACCCACCAAGATAGTATTCTCGGGGTAATCAATTTCAACCGGCTGATCGTTTTGTAGATGAGTTAGAATACGACGACCTAGATCACGCACGTCATAGGCACGTTCACGCAAGTAAGGATCATCCATGCTTTCAAAGACTTGAGCATGTGCCTGAATGGTGTCGCGCAATGCTGCAGCCGCCCATAAACCTTTCTCAATCCTTTCAATGGTGTGCGTAACCAAAGTGTCACTACCCAACATCAAAAGCAGCGCATCAAATAAAGCCAAATCTTCTTCAGGTAATTTGTGACTGATATTGTCTTGAAGACGTCGTAAATCATTCTCGACACCCAATACCGCTTTACGGAAGATTTCACATTCTGCAGATATGTCGTCACATTCACGATCAGGCACGGCATCTAGATCAGCTAAACGATAGGTGACAACCGCCTTACCGATGGCAACACCCGTGTTACTTGGCTGACCTTGCAAGAAGCTACTAATCGAACTCTCACCACGAGTCAGCGCACTTAGCTCACCACTGGCTTTCGCATGAGTGATCGCACCGGCCAACTGCGCTGCCAAGGTAAATAGGAAGGTCACTTCCTCATCTTGGAATTGACGTACGCTTTCCTGACGCACAACCAAGACACCCAACACGCGTCGGTTCTGAATGATCGGCACACCTAAGAAGCCGTGATACTGGGTCTCACCAGTTTCCGAAATATGCATATAACGCGGGTGATTCATCGCATCATCAAGGTTGATCGGTTCTGCACGTTCTGCCACCAAACCGACCAAGCCGCGACCATACGGAAGACGTACTTTACCGACCGCTTCCTTACGGAAACCATCGGTTGCCATGAGTACATTGACCTTAGTGTCTTCTTCGCTCAGATAGATGGAACAAACATCACTACCGATGGCGACCTTTACCTGCTTAACGATAAGCAACAGCGCCCGTTGCAAATCCGTTGAACGGTTTACAGCACTAACGATTCGGTGAAGCGTATCGAGCATAGACATATGAATTACTCAGCGCGCAGCGTTTTGCTCAGCCTTGTCGACTGTTTCGCGCTCGGGTAGACCTGACGGGAACAGAACGGGACCAAGCTCTTCTAACGCACGCTCATAAACACGGCGCTTGAAGTAAATCACTTCATCAACGGGCTTCCAGTAATCGACCCATTGCCAATCATCAAACTCAGGCTTACGGAATTTATCCAGACAGACCTTTTTATCTGAGCAATTTACGCGCAGCAAAAACCAACGCTGCTTTTGCCCGATGCACACAGGATGAGAATGGCGACGGATAAATCGCTTAGGCAAGCGATAGCGCAACCAGCGGCGTGTTTCACCCAACACTTCAACATGCTCAGGTAAGAGGCCGACCTCTTCTTCTAATTCGCGATACATAGCCTCGCGAGGGGATTCATCTGTACGTATTCCGCCCTGGGGAAACTGCCAAGCGTTTTGTCCTACTCTTCGCCCCCAAAACAGGCGATTTTCATCGTTACAGAGAATGATCCCCACATTGGCTCTAAAACCATCTGCGTCGATCACAACTAAAAACCAAAAAATTTTAAACTGAGACCATTCTTCCACAGGGCAAGCCGGCCTCGCAAGCAAGACCTCAATCCATAAGGTATTGCTTATAAAGATTTTTCGGTATGATGCCTTTCCTTCGAAAAACACCGGCTTAGTAGTATGCCCCTAGCGATTTTTGACCTCGACAACACCCTTTTGAACGGCGATTCAGACCTGCTCTGGGGCGAGTTCTTGTGTGAGCTTGATGTTGTTGATCGTGTTGTATACGAGACAAAGAATCTCGAGTTCTACGAGCAATACAAAGTTGGCACGTTGGACATCTTCGAATTCCTCGCCTTCTCACTAAAGCCACTGTCAGAGCATTCAATGGAACAACTTGAAGCTTGGCGTACCGATTTCATCGAAAACAAGATCCTGCCACGCATCACCCAAAAGGCACGCGACCTGATTGAATCACATCGTGAAAAAGGTGATTGCCCAATGGTGATTACCGCCACCAACACCTTCGTTACGCGTCCTATCGTGGCTGATCTTGGCATCGAGTACCTAATTGGTACTGAGCCTGAGATCAAAAATGGCCGCTATACCGGCAAGGTCGCCGGCACCCCAAGTTTCCGAGAAGGCAAAGTTGAACGTCTTCAAGAGTGGCTCAGCGTGTATGGCGCAAAGCTTGAGAAAGCTAGCTTCTACAGTGACTCTCTAAACGACCTCCCACTGCTTGAAGCGGTGGAGTTCCCCGTCGCAGTTGATCCCGACGATACCTTACGTGCACACGCCCAGGATAAAGGCTGGCCTGTCATCAGCCTTCGTTAAGCATGCATCACCCGGCAAAAGCTCATTTTTATTACTTGCTGCCGGGCTTTGTAATCCTTGCCTTAACCAGCCTTTCACTGTCCTTACTCATCGGCAGCCATGACATCTCACTTCACCAGGTCATCAGTCTATTAAGCAGTCCTGACAACAGCCTAGCGTCACAAATCATCCATGAGGTACGCCTACCTCGCACGCTCTCTGCTTTTGCCGTCGGTGGCCTACTCGCGCTAGCGGGTGCTCTGATGCAAGTCCTACTGCGTAACCCTTTAGGCGACCCCTACGTCCTAGGTGTTTCTGGCGGAGCCGCAAGCGCCGCGTTATTTGGAATGATCTTAGGTGTCGCCGGTTGGTTGATTACACCAATTGCCTTTACCGGGGCGATGATCAGCATCCTTGTTGTATTTGGCCTAAGCCGCTTTCAATCCGAACAACAAACCCTCTTACTTGCGGGCGTGGTCATGGCCGCATTTTGGGGAGCCTTAATTAGCCTCACCCTCTCACTTACTCCCCCCATGCAACTACCTGGCATGTTGTTTTGGCT
>CBFHYJ010000035.1:0-3190 GCA_965659945.1 Sedimenticolaceae bacterium
TTCTCGTGGAATTCCTTCTTTACCGCATAAGTACCATCGTGGCCTGAGCAACGCTCAATCATGTCGACCTTAGTATTTGGAATCAGTTCCAAAAACTCACGGGTCTTAGGTCCAATACGCTGCACGCGCTGGTGACAAGCTGCGTGATACGCAACCACACCCACTTCGCCATTGAAGTCCGTGTTGAGCTTGCCGTGCTTATGACGAAGCATCAGATATTCAAATGGGTCGTACATCGCATCGCGAACCTTAGCCACATCTGGATCGTTCGGGAACATCAATGGCAGTTCTTGTTTAAACATCAACACACAAGACGGTACTGGCGCGATGATGTCCCAACCTTCATCAACCAATTTGGCCAATGCTGGGATGTTTACCTCTTTAGCTGCTGCGACTGACTCGAGATCACCGAGTTCAAGCTTTGGCATGCCACAACACTTTTCTTTATCTGCCAAGGTGACAGGAATGTTGTTGTGACGAAGTACTGCCACCAAGTCTTCACCAGATTGCGGATCGTTTTTATTGCCGTAACAAGTGGCAAACAAAGCAACCTTACCCGTGGTAGGACCTGCTGGCTCCGCACCTGCACCATCATCAGCTGAGATGCGCTTACGCAATGGCTTGCTGTGGAACTTTGGCAAGGTAGCATTCTTATGCACACCAAAGGTGCTTTCTAAAACGCTACGGAAAGCGCCATTGTTATTCATTGTGTTTACAACACCAGCAACGACAGGGATGCCTGCGAACTTGCCTAGGGCGTCAGTACTCGAAAGTGTTTTGTCGCGGAAACTCGCGCCTTCTTTCTTAAACTTGACCGCTTTGGCTTGCAGCATCAAATGCGGGAAGTCGAGATCCCACTCGTGTGGTGGTACGTAAGGACACTTGGTTAGGAAGCACAGGTCACATAGGTAACACTGATCAACAACCTTCCAGTAATCGGCCTTCTTAACGCCATCGACCTCCATGGTGTCTGACTCGTCTACCAAGTCAAACAATGTTGGGAAAGATTCACATAAGCTCACGCAACGGCGGCAACCGTGGCAAATATCAAACACACGCTCGAGCTCATCGAAGAGTTTGTCTTCGTTGTAGAACTCAGGATTAGTCCAATCCAGGTTGTGTCTTGTTGGTGCTTCTAAACTACCTTCGCGTGACATAGTCATCTTCCTAAAATTTGGGAGTTGGAGAGGTCATACGACCTCTCCAGAACGAACAATTAGCCGTCCAAGTTATCCAGAGCTTTCTGGAAACGGTTCGCGTGAGAACGCTCAGCTTTCGCTAAGGTCTCGAACCAATCTGCGATCTCGTCGAAACCTTCGTCGCGAGCGTCTTTCGCCATACCTGGGTACATGTCGGTGTACTCGTGAGTCTCACCGGCAATTGCCGCTTTCAAGTTGTCAGCGGTGCCACCCATTGGCAAGCCAGTTGCTGGATCGCCGGTTTCTTCCAAGTACTCAAGGTGGCCGTGTGCGTGACCGGTTTCACCTTCTGCAGTTGAACGGAAAACCGCTGCTACATCGTTGTAGCCTTCAACGTCTGCTTTTGCTGCGAAGTACAAGTAACGACGGTTAGCTTGTGACTCACCTGCAAATGCATCTTTTAAGTGTTGTTCAGTTTTTGAACCTTTTAGAGACATAATTTCCTCCAGAGTTGTTATTAACCAGCACCCTGCTGGTCGCTAGCGAGAATAAATATAGAGGCCCGTTTCAGCTTAGTGAAATGATTTGTAGCTATGCCTGTAATAGACAAAAACTATCGATAGAAATGAAATGATTGTGTCATAAACTAAGTTTGTTCAGAGGGTATGAACACAGCTTATAGAACAAGAAGTTACCGCCTTTTTGAGTGCCTCAATGGCATCAGGACGAGGGAAACTCTTACGCCAAGCAATTGCGACAGTTCGACTTGGTGCATAACCTGCGAAGCGTTTGACCGAGACAAGGCGCTGAGAGAAACGATCAGCCCCCGCTGCTGAGCACGGTAATACCGTAACACCCAAGCCGCCTGCCACCATATAGCGGATGGTCTCAAGCGAGCTACCCTCTAGAGATTGCGCTGCTTTTCCTTCGCGACGACGTGGCATGCAATCCGGACACACCTCGAGGACCTGATCCCGGAAACAGTGCCCCTTGCCCAACATCAACACGTCTTCGTTAGATAAGTGATCCATCCCAACCTCATCTTTTTGATTGAGCGGATGTGAACTAGGGATCAACAACACAAAGGGTTCTTCGTACAAGGGAATGGTTTCAATTCCTGGCTCATCGAAGGGTAACGCGATCACAATCGCATCAAGGTCACCTTGCTTGAGCTTTTCGGTCAGTACCGAGGTGTAATTTTCCTCGATCACCAAAGGCATGTTGGGTGCGATCTCGGTCAACTCAGGAATCAAATCAGGCAAAAGATACGGACCGATGGTGTAAATAGCACCAAGACGTAAAGGCATTGATAATTGATCACGCCCCTGCTCAGAGATAATTTTTATGTTGCCGACTTCTTCAAGGATCTGCTGCGCTTGAGTAACGATCTGCTCGCCAATCGCAGTGACGCTGACATCACCCTTGCGACGCTCGAATAAAGAGACGCCTAATTCATCTTCAAGCTTCTTAACTGCAACACTCAAAGTGGGCTGACTGACAAAGCATGCATCAGCAGCACGCCCAAAATGACGCTCTCTTGCAACTGCTACTATGTATCTCAACTCACTTAAGGTCATCGCCAATCTCACTTGCGAAACTTGGTAGAGGCGATACGATGCCTCATTGTTCTAACGTTAACACAATGCCAAAGATGTCTGACAAGACTGCGATCGTTTTAAAATTCCTCGACAACACGCCTGAGATAAATAACGGCCTGCATACAGATCAATTGCCTGCGGGATCTTCTTGCTTGTTACATATGACTGACACCCACTTTGGCGCGATCCCTGAAGATTATTTTGTCCCTGTGGACATGGATGCAAGCTTTGTCGATACGCTCGACCTCTTCAAACGTATGCACTGGAAAGCCGATGCTTGCTTAGCCACCGGCGATCTAGTGCATGAAGGTGTTGCTGAGATGTATCAGGTCCTCGCAGGTCATTTTGATGAGCTTGGGATGCCAATCTACGGACTACCCGGCAATCATGATGAAAACGATGCTATGCAAGCAGGCTTCCATAGTAATTTCTGCAGCACACCAAAGATCGTCG
>CBFHYJ010000035.1:3200-16924 GCA_965659945.1 Sedimenticolaceae bacterium
CGCGACAATCAGGCGGACACATCAATGATGACCAATTTGATCTGATTCACACTGCTATCGAGGACACTGAAAAGTACGTCTTGATTGCCCTGCATCACAACCCCATCTCGACGAAAAGCGCATGGCTTGACCGCATGACCATAGACAATGGTGAGCAGCTGATGGAACTTGCGCGACAATCAGATAAGGTCAAAGCGATTATCTGGGGACATGTGCATCAAGAGTTTGATGCCAATTATGAAGGGGTACGCTTACTAGCAACGCCATCAACATGCATGCAGTTCACACCGAAAGCGACGCGCTTTGATGTCGATGAAGTACCACCCGGATTTCGTTTACTGGCATTGCTAGCAAACGGTGAAATTGAAACTCAAGTGGTTAGAGCAACCTTTGAGAATCCAAACGCAATCGCTGAGTTGTTCGAGAATCAGTAAGAGATTGTTGCCGCTTGTCCTGCGCGCAAACCTTCATCTGCTTTCAGGCGCACAACCACCAGATAAGTACCTGCTTGATCAGCTTCAACCGAGACACTTACTGACTCTACCGACAAGCTTTTACCGCCAGCTGTAACTGCTACTGACTGGCCAATCTTCGCCGCATCTTCGGCTGCGATATTCGCCGATACAATCATAGATCCCGTATCCACAACGCCTACCTGAGCATTCACTGCCAGTGCATTATTTACGTACTCACCCACACCTGTTTCAACCCACGAAACAACCCCATCAAATGGTGCTTTAAGAGTTGCTTGCTCAAGCGCCATTTGCGCTTCAGTGCTTGCTGCTTGGACCTGAGCGTATTCGACATCAGCGCGACGTACCGCAATCTCTGCAATCACGCGCTCATGTTCAGACAAGGCTGTACGGTCGTACATTTCTTGCGCACGATCGTATTCACGCTTTGCTTCGTCATAGTTCAACGAAGCAGCATCTAGGTTTAGTGCAGCTGCTTTAGCGGCAGCTTGATAAGCACGGTCATCCAACTTAACCAAGACGTCGCCTTTTTTAACTTGGTCGCCGAGCTTAACCATCACCTCAGACACAATACCCTTACTGCCAAAGGCAAGATCTGCTGACTGTTCGTAGGCGAGACGACCTTCAAGATCAGCTGCCATCAAAGTTGATGTTGCGAGTGCTAATGCAGCACCGACTGAAAGTGATTTCATCATTGGGCCTCCCCCAGACGACCAACCATGGCTTTAATTTTAGCTTCGTTCATTGCCCAATCGAACAACACACGTGCGATATCTAAACGAACCTCAGAGGTTTTTGTCATCGCATCACCGAGATCCGCTTTTAATTCCAATTCATACAATGCGCGACTGCGATCGAGATACACATCGCGATAGGTTTCTTTCGCTTTTTGTTCCTGTAGCTGAGCACGCAAATCACTGCGTGCTAGCCAAAGCTTGAGCGCTTGCTCACGCAATTCATATTCTTTTATACGCAGCGCAGCTTCAGCTGAGGTAACTTTGGCTTCTGCTGAAGCGACCGCAGCGTCAGTGCGACCACCACGTGACAATGGCACCTCAAAAAGCAGACCTGCAGCAAAAGGATGAGTTGAACCTGTGCTGCGATTCATTACTAGCGAGTCAAGCTCACCCACCACACGTGGACCATCACTTTGTTTCGCGGCTTTCACGGCCAACTTTGCGGCATCTCGCTGCTGACGCAATCGTTTTAACTGCAGGTTACTTTTGAATACCTCATTCCAGAAAGCATCAAAATCTTCTGGATCGTCTTTCGGCAAATCGACCGTAGGGCGAGCCACAGTCGATACAAGGTCACCAGGACGCCCCATCGCAATCGCGAGCTGTGCACGTGTCAAACGTTGACGAGACTCGCTTTCAAAGCGACGGCGACGCACCTCTTGTGAGACAGCTTCTAATGCAAGCATATCTACATCATTCACCTGACCCATCTCATTACGCTGCTTGGCACGATCCGCTTGAATAAAAGCAATTGCCATCCACTCGTTATCACGAGCAAACGCCAAGTCAGATAAGACCACATCATAAAAAGCACGCATCACCGCTAATTGCGCAAGCTGCTTTTGACGCTGAGTTTCATAGGCTTGGGCTTCTGCAGATTGTTGAGATGATGCCAATTCAGCCTCAGATTGACCGAAGTCATACAACTCTTTGCGTACTGTGATGCTGGCGCTACTGTCGTTATGTGAGGGATCTGTCGACTTATAAGAAGGATCGATCCAACGCGCACGTGCGCGAAAATCAATCGTTGCATCATCTGACGCTTCAACAATTGATAGCTGCGCTTGCGCCATAGACTCATTAGCCATCTGCGCTTGTTGCGCTGGCGTGACAGCTGAAAGCTTCAGCGCCACCTCTAGTGACAGCGGCTCTGGTAACGGATCTAACTCAGCCGCATGAGTAAGCGAAAACCCCAAAAGGCTCACTACAAAAATGGAACGCTTAAACTTCACTTCAAGTTAGCTCGCTTGTAACGTGCAAAGGCTTCTTTTTCGTACGCTTTATCTAAAACGTATTTACCAAGCAATTTAAATTCATCTGTATTTTTAGCTGCACCAGTAAAACGTGAACGCGGAATGTAATTACCTTCTAAATCAAAGAACGCAAAGACCGGGGTTGCGCGCACGCGATATTCTTTAAAGGCAAAGTCCTTCATCGTGGTGCTTTCACCTTTGAAATTCACCAACTCCACATCACCTTCGATATCGACTTCGAATAGTTGGAAATTCTTTTTGTAGTAATCCTGCACATCTGGCTGATTAAGCACCATTGTTTTCATTCGATGGCAGAAAGGGCATTCGGTCATGGTAAACATAATCATGATGCCTTTTTTACCCTTTTCTTTGGCAATTTCTAGCTCTTCGGTCATATCCCAAAAGCTTTCATCAAAGAAAAACTTCTGTGGGTCACGCGGCATATCTCCGGCTGAGATAACAGCACTGCCTATCAATAAAAAAGTAACCAACAAACGGCTGAAAAATTTCATCCTATCGCTCCATCGCGATACATCATTCGAATATGTTAATCATTGATCCTGAGCAGCAATGAAGTCAAGCACCATATCCGCTGTAAGCGATCCAACATGACGTACCTCAACCACGCCTTTTGGATTCACCAAAAAGCTCGAAGGCAATCCAGGGATTTCACCCACTAGCTCGTGTGGCATCGGATTCAACCCGACCGGTAGAATCGGATAGGAAAGAAACAAATCATCAGTAAACTTGCGCAAGCGCTCGGGGGTAGCGTTCTCAAAATTCACTCCAAGCACCACAATCTTGTCACTGTGCTGAGAATGCAGAATCTCTAATTCTGGCAATTCTTCCATGCACGGAGGACACCAAGTCGCCCAATAATTCACTAACACCCAGCGACCTTGGTAATCAGACAACTTGTGCGTCTTACCCTCCAGGTCCACCCAACTCGCATTCGTCTCGGCCATCACCGGCGTAATCAATACGCAAAAAAGCAATAATGCTCGAATCATTTTGTCACCTCTTAATGAACTGAGAAGAATATAGTGATGAGCGCTGCTCAGTACTAGCCATGAGGATCTGAAAATGACCCTGCCACGATGGATGGATTGCACCCCGCCCCCATAGGGCAGGCTTTGGTAAACTCAGCGCTATATTAGGGAGAAATCTATGTCGGTTAAAATCTTTCACAATCCGCGCTGCAGCAAATCGAGGCAAACGCTTGCGCTGTTAGAAGAACAAGGTATCAACGCTGATGTTGTTGAATACCTCAAAACACCTCCGACAAAGGCTGAGCTGAAAGACGTCCTCGGCATGTTGGGGCTTTCGCCACGTCAGCTGATGCGAAAAGGGGAAACGGAATATACCGAGACTGGTGCTAATGATGAATCGCTCTCTGATGATGCATTGATCAACATCATGGTTGCGACACCTAAACTCATTGAACGCCCTATCGTCATCACCAACGGCAAAGCGGCCATTGGTCGTCCACCTGAGCAAGTCTTGGAGATTCTCTCATGAGCCACATTCTTGTGTTGTATTACAGCCGTCATGGTGGCACTGCCAACATGGCGAAATATGTTGCACGCGGTATTGAGTCGACGGGTAATGAAGCCATGCTTCGCACCGTTCCCGAGGTCTCACCTAAATGTGAAGCAACCGAACCTGGTGTACCGACTGATGGTGCACCTTATGTGACCTTAGAAGAGCTCGAAACCTGCGACGGTCTAGCACTGGGTAGCGCAACTTACTTTGGCAACATGGCATCGCCACTCAAATACTTTATCGATCAGACATCTGGTCTGTGGATGAGCGGCGCCTTGATTGGCAAACCAGCAGGTGTTTTCACCGCATCAGCCAGCATGCATGGCGGTCAAGAAACCACCCTTACCTCGATGATGCTGCCATTACTGCATCACGGCATGGTGATCACAGGTGTGCCTTATAACGAACCCGCATTATTAGAAACCACCACAGGCGGCACACCATATGGCCCTAGCCATGTCTCTGGCGCCGACAACAGCGTAACGCTCACGGCGAATGAACAATCGATCGCTCAAGCGCTGGGCAAACAAATTGGCGAGCTAGCCAACAAGCTTAGAGGTTAAGTTGAAAGTCACTTTGACACACTGGCTATCGCTTGGCAGTTACTTAGGTCTTATTGCATTTGGTATGGCATGGGCAATTAGCTTAGGTGAATTCAAACCAAGCCAGGTTTCCTTCATGTTGGTGGTAATGGTGTTGCCATTACTGTTTCCATTACGCGGCATTTTGCATGGTCGAGACAAAGCGATTGTATGGGGCACGCTAATTAGCCTTCTCTACATTGTGCATGGCGGCATGGGTTGGTGGTCGGATTCGCACCTCTGGGTTTGGGGCATGCTCGAAACACTCCTAGCAACCACATATTTATTCACGGCAAGCTTCTTTATTCGTTGGCGCGCGGAAAGTCGCCAAAGCAATGACTGATCAACTACCGCTCGGTTTAAGCCTGAGCAAGTCAACGCAACTAGGGAGCTATCTATTTGAAGCCAACCCCAGCTTATCGGCTATCCTATCTACGCAACTTGATGGCAGTGGCGAATGGCAGTTATTTGTCAGTGGTGAGCAAGCGAGCGGTAAGACGCATCTTTTACTCGCCCAAACACGCGAAGCAGAAACCCAAAGTCTTCGTGCAGCCTACCTTCCTTTAGCTCAACACCATGAGCTAGACCCTCAAATGCTGGAAGGCATGGAACAATTAGACTTTATCGCTATTGATGATATCGACGCCATCGCAGGCAACGCTGCCTGGGAAGAGGCCCTCTTCCATCTCTACAACCGGATGAAAGATCGCAAAGCAAAGCTTTTAGTCAGCGCTAAAGATGCGGCAAAGAACACTCAAATCAAACTTCCAGATCTTCAATCGCGATTAAGCTGGGGGGTAAATGTGGATTTGAAGCCACTGAATGATGAGCAACGTCTAATCGTACTCACTGAAAAAGCTAAAGAACGTGGACTCACAATCAGCGAAGAAGTTGGCAATTACATCATCACGCATTTTTCACGCGATCTACATGCCTTAGTGAAATTACTTGATCAGCTCGACCATGACTCATTAGCAGAACAGCGCCAACTTACCATTCCGTTTGTGAAACCAAGACTTAGTCTTTAGTGCCTATATTAAGCGGTGCTCTGTTGATAAACAGACAAAGCATGACGCATCAAAACCACGGCAACCGCAGCGACTGGTAGCGCGACAAGTACCCCAAAGAAACCGTAGAGCTGACCACCTGCCATCACTGCAAAGATCACAGCCACTGGATGCAAACCAATACGCTCGCCCACTAAACGCGGCGTTAACACCAAGCCCTCAACAAGCTGACCGATAATAAATACCGCGATTACCGCAGGCAGCACATCAATTTGTTGGAATTGCAGCCAAGCAGCTAGCGATGCGACTGTAATGCCTACAATCAAACCGAGATAAGGCACGAAACTCACCACGCCAGCCAACATCCCAATCAACAGAGCGAATTTAACATCCAACATCCAAAGACCGGTGGTGTAGATCACACCCAGTGCAAACATCACCACTAGCTGACCACGCAAAAAAGCACCCAAAACATCATCAGATTCTTTTGCTAGGCGACTGATCGTCTTTTCAGAATCGCGTGGCAATAAGGCATGTACTTGTTCCACCAAGCGGTCCCAGTCACGCAGTAAATAAAACGTTAAAACCGGGATTAGCAATAGATTGGTTAGCAATGCAACAAACCACAAGGTCGAGCTAGAGATTGATTGCCAAACAACACCGAAAACACCGCCTGCTGTTTGCCAGTGCGCCGCCAATGACTCTTTAATTGAAGTTTCTTGTAATGATTCCAGTGACAATGACTGACCGAGATACTCTTCGACCAACAACTTCATTCGTTCCGCATAATCAGGTAAAACCGCAAGCAATTGTTTAATCTGCAGTTCAAGCTGCGGGCCCACACCCATCACAGCAGCAACCAACAAACCGATAATGACCACAAAAACAATGACCACTGCTAATGTGCGCGGCAATTTGAGTGTCTCTAAACGATCCACAAGAGGGTCACCGAGATAGGCAAGTAATAGTGCTACAGCAAACGGCATCAAGATGGGCGACAACACATACAAGCCAGCAGCAATCGCTAGCACCCAAATCCAGGTGATTAATTGTTTGTTAACCATGCTTACCCCCTTTCACCACACGTCGCCCCCAAGTGTTGGCATAACCAAAACCACTCATGACAACCGTAATTGCTACCGCCCAAGTTAAGACATAAATCACCACTGGCAAAACATCAATTAGCCCCAAACTTAAAACACCAACGGTAGCTAAAATAATCTGCAAAACGGTATTCAACTTACTCATTAAGCTTGGCTCAGCGTTGAATTTCTCAACCTTAAGGTTGTAAATAACACCACCACCAACGATCAAAAGATCACGCATAATAATTAGAGCGACCAACCAGAGCGGAAAAACCGTCAAGAGCCACAAAACAATAAAGGTGCTGACCAAGAGCAATTTATCAGCGATAGCATCTAGCACACCGCCAAAGCGTGACTCCCAGCCAAAACGCTTAGCAAGGTAGCCATCAACGCCGTCGGATATACCCGCAATAACAAACAACACGACCGCTAAGTCATAGCGATGATTAAGTAGCGCCCACACAATCGGAGCTACTAATAAAATACGCAAAAAGCTAATGATATTTGGCAAATGATGCATTACTGAGCAGTAACACCTTTAGCAATTAACTCTGGTTGTAACACCAGATCCACCCCTCGTTGAGCTTGCAATGCCGTCATGGGTGTTACGCCAAAGTCAGCTTGGCGCGTAAGCAACTTTTCGAGTTCTTGACGACCACCCCGCACCTTTACACTCACCTGCATACCCGTACCATCTAGCAGGTGCAGTTGAAGATCTGTCAGCGTTGGATCATTACGTAACCGCGACATTACTTTTGAATAAAGCTGCACCGACTCGACCGGATCGATCCACATCGAGACTTTAATCGGCTCATCGCTGACCACTTCTTGTGCAGCCAAATCTGATAAACGATCTTGCAGCTCATTCAAACCATCCATCAAGGCAGCTTGCGCAGCAGGTGCTTGGGTTTCAAATTGAATCAATTGGTCCCCGCGATAGGCATTCCAACGCGCCAGCCATTCCGCTTGTAACGTTGGTGATAATTTCAACGTGGTGATCACATCATGCGGGTATCGCTCAGAGGCCCTATCAATCGCTGGGCGATAATCCGACCACAGGTCTGCCGCGGTTAGAGCTGATTGATCTGTCAGATCCATCAAAGGAATCTGCAACGGCATCGAACGATGCTGCGCAAGCGCTTCGAGCTTTGCGCTGATCTCAGCTGACTCCTGCAGATTAACCAGCTGACGCGCTCCATTATTCTCAAGCGTGGTCCAAAGAAGGACCTGTGGACGAATTCCTGTCCAAACCGGCAAGCCATGACTGCGCATCAAGCGTTCTGTTGCTTCTCGATCAAACACGGTTTGCAGATAAAAACGCTTACCTGCCTGCTCATCGACCAAATCTTCAGCCGCAACCTCTTCGTGACGGTAGCTGTATTGCTGCAATAGATCAGTCGCCTGCGGCAAAATCACCATCGCCTCGTCCCGTTCGACAACCTTTTGATTACCCGAGACCTGGATCAATACCTTTTTCAGGGCACTGGTCAGCGCTTTCGCTCGAGCTTGGTCACTGTCGTCCGGCACCTGAATTTCCGCTTTATAGAGCTCAGCCACGTCCACTGCTAGCGCCATGGGGGCCAACAGAACACAACCAATCAATGCAGGAAGTCGAAGCCATTTCATAGGATGGAGTGTAACAGCTCGACCTCAACCGAGGGCAAAACGAGACATGCGAAATGGCGCCTAAAAAGGTAAAATTCGCAACCTAGCAAAACCCTTCTCTGGAGCACGCCTTGAGCGATTCATCCTCTACCCCAAAAACTGGTCTGAGTTATGCCGCTGCCGGTGTCGATATCGACGCAGGTGAAGCCTTAGTCGAACGTATCAAGCCGGTCGTCAAAAATACTTTCCGCCCAGGCGTTCTTTCCGGCCTAGGTGGCTTTGGCGCGCTGTTTGAATTACCAGAGGGTTACAAAAAACCTGTTTTGGTATCTGGCACTGATGGTGTAGGTACTAAGTTAAAGCTCGCACTTCAGATGAAGAAGCACGACACCATCGGCATCGATTTAGTTGCCATGTGCGTTAATGACATCATCGTGACAGGCGCTGAGCCACTATTCTTCTTGGATTACTACGCAACTGGTCACTTAGATGTGGATACCGCTGCCGATGTGGTTACAGGCATTGCCGAAGGTTGCACTCGCTCAGGCTGTGCCTTAACCGGCGGCGAAACCGCTGAGATGCCTGGTATGTATGACGCGGAAGATTATGACCTAGCAGGCTTTGCGGTCGGCATTGTCGAGAAAGATCAGATCTTGAACCCTGAGGAAGTCAAAGTCGGTGATGTACTGTTAGGTCTCGCATCATCAGGACCCCACTCGAACGGCTATTCATTGGTGCGCAAGGTCATTGAAGTGAGCGGTGAATCATTAGACACACCATTTGATGGCAGAACACTCGGCGAAGCGCTGCTTGAACCTACTCATCTTTATGTAAAACCATTGCTTGAGCTACTTAAGCATGTGCGCGTTCACGCACTCGCCCACATCACCGGTGGCGGCTTAACTGAAAACTTACCTCGCGTGCTTCCATCAAAGAGTAAGGCCGTTATCGAACGTAATGCTTGGTCATTGCCACCGGTCTTTGAATGGCTACAGTCTCGCGGCAACATCGCCGAAAATGAAATGCTGCGCACCTTCAACTGTGGCGTTGGCATGGTCGCTTGCGTATCACCAGATGATGTCGCAGAAACCAAACGCATCCTCGAAGAACAAGGCGAGACCGTATTCGAACTCGGTCGCATTGAAGTATCAGATAAAGACGAAGCGTTCGTCGAATACGTTTAATCGATGAGCCAACCCGCCTCACTGGTCGTATTGATCTCAGGTAGCGGCAGCAACCTTCAAGCGATCATCGATCAGTGTGCCGATAAGCGTATTAATGCATCTATTTGTCGCGTGATCAGCAACAAGGTAGACGTGAAAGGCTTAGCTCGCGCCGAAGCGGCAGATATCCGCACACAGGTTATCGATCACACCCACTATGCTGATCGAGAAACCTTTGATGCCGCATTGATTGAAGTGATTGATCAATGCAAACCCGACCTTGTCGTGCTCGCAGGCTTCATGCGCATTCTGACCGAGGGGTTCGTCACACATTTCAAAGGGCGGTTAATCAATATCCACCCTTCTCTTCTACCCAAGTATCAAGGCTTGAACACACATCAACGCGCTATCAACGCGGGTGACAGTGAAGCCGGCGCCAGCGTGCACTTTGTAACCGAAGAACTTGATGGCGGCCCTGTGATTGCTCAGGCAAAAGTGCCCGTTGAATCCAACGACACGGCAGAGGCATTAGCCAAGCGTGTGCTCACCGTTGAGCACGGTATCTTTCCAGCCGTCATCGGATGGTTTGCCGACAAGCGTTTACAGTTAGACAACAACCACGTTGTGTTTGACCAGCAAACGCTCTCAAGCCCCATTCAGTGGCCTATAGCTGATTAATCATGGAGCAACTTACCGCCTCTGCTGATCAACTCGAACAATTAGCCGAGGTACTTCGTGAGTATCTAGGCGATAAAGATACACATCGTATAAACACGCTTTGCTACCTCCACACACGGCCAGAACTGATCGCTGCAGCAAGCTTAATCGCCCCTTTTGATGCTGAACAATGGCTAGACTTATTTGCTAAATGCTACAACCCACTCGAGGCAAAAGCGCGTGAGTTAAAAATCAACAAGCCACTGCATACCGACTGTTTTACCTTGTATATCCCACTAGCGCTGCATATCGCACAGCGTCGTATGGATATTCTTGATCAACATGGACACGCCCCCACCATTGGCATTAATGGCGGACAAGGCTCTGGCAAAACAACACTTAACTATTTGCTACAGATTGTTCTTAAAGAAGCGTTTGGATTGCATGCCGTTGGCGTATCAATTGATGACTTTTACAAAACCCATGCTGATCGCCATGCCATGGCTGAGTCTATTCATCCCTTATTCGCGACCCGCTCTGTTGCTGGCACACATGACACCACGCTTGCCATTAACACGCTCAAAACACTGAGAAGCTTAAACAGTGGTGCCTGCTCGATCCCGCGTTTTGATAAATCACTTTTTAACGGCGAAGGTGATCGTTTGCCGGAATCTGAATGGACAACTACCCTAGCGCCGGTTGATGTGGTCTTATTTGAAGGTTGGTTCGTCGCTGCTGAGCCACAGACAGATGATGAACTTAAGCAAGCTATTAATGATCGGGAACGCGAAGAAGATCCTAATGGTGTGTGGCGAAAAATACTCAATCATCATCTGGCGACAGATTACGCCGAGCTATTTGATTTGCTCGATGAGTTAATCGTTATTCAAGTTGGTGGCATGGAAACGATCTATCGTAATCGCGAGCTACAAGAACAAAAGCTACGTGATGCGACGAAAGATAATGTTAGTGGCGCCGGTGCTATGTCACCCGAAGCGGTGATTCGTTTTATCGCGCTTTATGAACGCACCACACGACATATGCTCAAAACGCTACCGAACAGAGCGCGCATTGTGATGAATTTAGGTGAAAAGCATCGCATCGAAAGCGTGCGAGTTAACCCGCCTTCTAATGAGTTACGCGGATTTAATTAATCGCCTTTCTCATCATCACTGATACGTGATGCCAACGGACCAGATTGATGTCGGTATTTGGCATCTTCACGCTTGGTATAAGGACGCTCTGCAGGGCCAGACAAGGTCTCAAAACTCATCGCACCAATACTCATGCCTGGACGCAAAGCGAGTGGCAACTTACCTGAGTTAAAGAACTCCAATACGATATTGCCATCCCAACCTGGATCGATTCGATGTGCAGTAACGTGAACCATCAAACCCAATCGCGCCAAGCTTGAACGACCATCAAGCCATCCCACTAAATCGTCTGGCAGTGAGATTGACTCTAAAGTGATGCCTAATGCCAACTCGCCCGGATGCAAAACAAAGGTCTCTTCATCGGAGACATAAACCTCATCACCCATCACTTTCTCGACGGCTTTATTTACTGACTCTTTGGTGCCAGACAAATCGATATACGGAATGGTGTGCGAGCTGAAGACGCGGAACTGATGACCTAAGCGAAGATCGACACTGACGCCACTGATCTTTGCGTTATCGGGACGTGGCGTGATCGAAATATGACCCTCATCGAGTGACTTGATGATGTCGCGATCGCAAAGTCTCATGCGCGTTCCTTATTTTTCGAGTTGAGAAAGGTCGCGAACTGCGCCTTTGTCTGCCGCTGTTGCCAACAATGCATACGCCTTTAACGCAGCTGATACAGCACGTGGACGATCTTTAGCTGGCTTCCAACCTTTCTTATCTTGTTCTGCACGACGCGCTGCCAACTCAGTCTCATCAATCAAAACATCGATAGAACGGTTTGGAATATCGATACGGATCATATCGCCATCACGCACTAAACCGATATTGCCGCCACCGGCAGCCTCTGGTGAAGCGTGACCAATCGATAGACCCGAGGTGCCACCTGAGAAACGACCATCAGTCAAAAGCGCACACGCTTTACCGAGGCCTTTCGACTTGATGTAAGAGGTTGGATACAACATCTCTTGCATACCCGGGCCACCTTTAGGGCCCTCATATCGCACAATAACCACATCACCCGCTTTCACTTGATCATTCAGGATGTGATCAACGGCTTCATCTTGCGATTCGGTGACATGCGCAGGACCTTCAAAGACCAATATAGATTCATCCACACCGGCGGTTTTCACCACGCAGCCATCTTCAGCCAAGTTGCCAAATAAAACCGCCAGGCCACCCTCTTGCGAATACGCATTCTCAATTGAGCGAACACAACCTTCCTTACGGTCATCATCCAGTGACGGGTAACGGGTGTCTTGGCTAAAGGCTACTTGCGTTGGAATACCCGCAGGACCTGCCATGTAAAATTTCTTCACTTCTTCAGATGACGAACGCATGATATCCCACTGATCTAATACTGCAGCCATGCTTTCACCACCCACATGCGGCACATCAGTATGCAATTTACCCGCGCGATCTAGCTCACCCAAGATTGCCATGATGCCTCCGGCACGATGCACATCCTCAATGTGGTACTTAGGTGTATTCGGTGCAACCTTACACAGCTGCGGTACCACGCGAGACATACGGTCAATATCTGCCAAGGTGAAATCAATTTCCGCTTCTTGAGCAATTGCCAATAAGTGCAGGATAGTATTGGTTGAACCACCCATCGCGATATCTAAGGTGATTGCATTTTCAAACGCTTTAAAACCAACACTACGTGGCAAGATGCGCTCGTTATCATTCTCGTAATAATCCTTAGCCATATCGACGATACGACGACCGGCTTCTAGGAACAGCTGCTCTCGATCAGCATGAGTAGCCACAACGGTACCGTTACCTGGCAACGCTAAACCTAGAGCTTCTGCCAAACAGTTCATTGAGTTAGCGGTAAACATGCCCGAGCACGAACCACAGGTTGGACACGCCGAACGCTCAACGATATCCACTTGCTCATCCGACGCTTTTGGATCTGCCGCAAGCACCATGGCATCAACGAGGTCGAGCTTATGCTCAGCGAGTTTGGTTTTACCGGCTTCCATTGGGCCACCGGTGACGAAAATCACAGGGATGTTCAAACGCATCGACGCCATCAACATTCCTGGGGTGATTTTGTCGCAGTTCGAGATACACACGATCGCATCTGCGCAATGCGCGTTCACCATGTACTCAACGCTATCGGCAATGATGTCGCGAGAAGGTAATGAGTAAAGCATGCCGTCGTGACCCATCGCGATACCGTCATCGACTGCAATGGTGTTGAATTCTTTCGCAACGCCGCCCGCCTTTTCAATCTCACGGGCAACCAGCTGTCCCATATCCTTTAAATGAACGTGGCCCGGAACGAATTGAGTGAATGAATTAGCGACTGCGATAATGGGCTTATGGAAGTCGTCGTCCTTCATACCAGTGGCTCGCCATAAAGCGCGCGCACCTGCCATGTTGCGACCTGCAGTAGAGGTTTTCGAACGGTATTGAGGCATTTTTGAGGTCTCCGCCGTTTTGCTTCAAAAGA
>CBFHYJ010000036.1:0-16817 GCA_965659945.1 Sedimenticolaceae bacterium
CTGCACCTGCTGCGTTGCCCCATGGGTGACCCTGAGTACCACCGCCGAACTGCAAACATGCATCATCACCGAAGATAGTTACAAGAGCTGGCATGTGCCAAATGTGGATACCACCAGAAGCTACTGCGAATACACCTGGCATTGAACCCCAGTCTTGGTCGAAGAAAACACCACGTGAGCGATCTTCAGGAACAAATGCTTCACGCAATTGATCAACGAAGCCGAGAGTAGATTGACGGTCACCTTCCAACTTACCTACAACAGTACCGGTGTGAAGCTGGTCACCACCTGACAGACGTAGACACTTAGCGAGTACGCGGAAGTGAATACCGTGAGCTGGGTGACGGTCGATTACAGCGTGCATCGCACGGTGGATGTGCAACAACATACCGTTGTCACGACACCAGTTAGCCAAACCTGTGTTAGCAGTGAAACCACCAGTCAGGAAGTCGTGCATGATGATTGGCATGCCCAATTCTTTAGCGTATTCAGCACGCTTGTACATCTCTTCAGGAGTTGCAGCAGTAACGTTAAGGTAGTGACCCTTACGCTCGCCAGTCTCAGCTTCAGCTTTATGAATCGCTTCTGCAACGAAGTCCCAACGATCACGCCAGCGCATGAATGGTTGTGAGTTGATGTTCTCGTCGTCTTTGGTTAAGTCCAAACCGCCGCGCAAACATTCGTATACAGCACGACCGTAGTTCTTAGCTGACAAGCCCAACTTAGGCTTGATGGTACAACCCAACAAAGGACGACCGTACTTGTTCAAGCGATCACGCTCGACCTGGATACCAGCTGGTGGACCACCACAAGTCTTGATGAACGCGATAGGGAAACGGATGTCTTCAAGACGCAAATGACGCAATGCCTTGAAACCGAAAACGTTACCAACCAAAGAGGTCAATACGTTTACAACTGAACCTTCTTCGAAAAGGTCTAGAGGGTATGCAATGAATGCATAGAAAGCGTTGTCGTCACCAGGTACATCTTCGATGCGGTAACAACGACCCTTATAGAATTCCATGTCAGTCAGAAGCTCTGACCATACTGTTGACCATGTGCCAGTTGATGATTCTGCTGCAACCGCTGCTGCAACTTCTTCCTTAGGTACGCCTGGTTGACCAGTACACTTAAAACATGCGAGCAAATCGGTATCCAACGGAACGTAGTCCGGGGTCCAATACATGTCGCGGTATTCTTTTACGCCTGCATCATATTGTTTTGAGGCCATGTTAAAACTCCTGTGCTTAGTGTCGAGGGACAATGGGTACTATGTCCATCTTGCTCGTGAAGCATAGGAAAGGCATGGCAGCCTACGCCAATAAATCATTTCTAACTTTTTCATAGATAGTGATCTATGCTTAAAATAATTTATTATTTTTATATAAAAAACAGCTAGTTAATAAAGCAATCTATTCCGTCATTACGACTTTTAGGCAACCATCTATGGAATTAGGGTAACAATCCCTATGAGTTATCTATAATCGCTGTCTTCTTGTAAACAGCAATCATAACAGGTTCCTCATGAGCGACTCTAATCTTAAGTTTGACGATGACAAAAAAGGCACCATCAAGGCCCGATGGGAAGCGCAATTCGATCAAATCGCCACTCCTTTTGAACAGTTCGTAAAACAAGAAACCACCTCAGGTTTTGTATTGATGGCTGCTGCACTCGTAGCGCTGGTCATGGCAAATACCGCTCTTGGCCCCTATTACGAGCACATGCTTCATGTAGAAGGTGGTTTTGCGATTGGCGAGTTCGGCATGACCAAAACCCTCCATCATTGGATTAATGATGGCTTAATGACACTCTTTTTCTTAGTCGTTGGCCTAGAACTTAAACGCGAATTCCTAGTAGGCGAGCTTGCTGACCCACAAGCTGCCGCGTTACCGATTGTTGCTGCCATTGGTGGCATGGCTATCCCAGCATTGACCTTTGCTTTTTTAGTTGACGATCCAACCGACCTTCGCGGTTGGGGCATCCCAATGGCAACAGACATCGCCTTTGCTCTAGGCGTTATTGCACTGCTTGCAGGTCGTGTACCCAAAGCACTGATTACCTTCCTAGTCGCCCTTGCGATCGTAGATGACCTTGGTGCCGTTCTCGTCATAGCTGTTTTCTACACTGCTGATCTACAAATGCAGTATCTGGTTGTTGGCGCTGCCATCGTTGGTTTATTGGTTGCGATGAACTTCTTTGGCATTCGCCGCCCTCAGCCTTATTTATTTGTTGGCATTTTGTTGTGGTTAGCTTTACTTCAATCTGGCGTTCACGCCACCTTAGCGGGCGTCATTACCGCCTTTACCATTCCAACAAAACCTCGCTTTGAACCCGGCGCTTTTTCACGCCGCATGCGCGAGTTGCTTTATCGCTTTGATGAAACCTACAAGGAAGGCGACAGCATCTTAAAGAATGAAAACATGGGTGCCGTGGTGCAAACCTTCGAGACTGGTATTCACGGTGTACAAACACCACTACAACGCTTAGAGCATTCGATGCACGTTTGGGTAGCTTTGATCATCTTGCCAATCTTTGCGTTATTTAACGCAGGTGTTGTTATTCAGTTCGACAACTTCCTCAGTAGCTTGGCTCATCCTGTCACCATTGGTATCGCTGCAGGCTTGTTATTCGGTAAGTTTGTTGGCATCACAGGAGCCGCGATCATCGCAGTAAAGATGGGATTCGCTAAGTTACCTACTGGAGTCAATATGAAACACATTGCTGGCGCATCGTTACTCGGCGGTATTGGTTTTACCATGTCGATCTTTATCGCAGACCTTGCGTACCTTGGTCATCCAGAACTCATTACCCAAGCCAAGCTTGGCATCATTGGCGCATCCGTGATTGCGGGTATTGCAGGAACCTTAGTGCTACTTCAAGCCACTAAAAAATAATCGCTCAAGGGCAGTTAACACTGCCCTTTTTTATTTCAGTGCATTAAGCACATTCTGCAAAATGAGCGGCTGTGCTTTTTCATTTGGATGAATACCATCATCAAGAAATAACGATTGATCCTCAGCGACACCTTCAAGCAAAAATGGCACTAATGCCGCATTCTCAGAATCAGCCACTTTTTTATAAAGGCCTGCAAAACGACGACTATAAAAAGGACCATAGTTAGGCGGAATCTGCATACCCGCTAATACCGCCTTGGCATCACTCTGCGAAACTAAGCCGACCATCTTGCGCAAATTCTCTTCTGTTTTTTTCAAATTAAACCCACGCAAACCATCGTTACCGCCGAGCTCGATGACCACCAACGAAGGCTTATATTCATTTAGCAGGATTGGTAAACGCTCCACACCACCAAAAGTAGTGTCTCCTGAAATACTCGCATTGACGACTTGGACGTCTGGATCAATAGAAGCCATGTGCTTTCTAAGCAAAGCCACCCAGCCCGCCTCTTCAGCGATACCATAGGCTGAACTTAAGCTGTCACCAACTACTAACCAGGTAGAGGCCTTCACTGCGCCAACCTGGAACACACACAACATAATGAATAGCACTAACTTCGCCATAACTGCTCAATCGCTTGATAAACACTTCATCACACCCAGTGGTGACACACTCGACATCCTGCAGGGAGTCGATTTGCAGGTCAAACACGGTGAAGCTGTGGCAATTGTGGGTGAATCAGGCTCTGGAAAAACCACATTACTGAGTTTGCTTGCTGGACTTGATCAGCCCAGCTCAGGATCCATTGGCTTATTAGGGAACTCACTTGACGGTTTAGACGAAGAAGACCTTGCTGCATTACGTCGAAAAGACATTGGTTTTGTCTTTCAGCAATTTCATCTCGTCCCTGGCATGAGCGCGCTCGAAAATGTGCGACTACCCCTAGAAATCGCCAAGACAACCAACCCAGACCAAACCGCCATGGCAGCCCTCGCATCAGTGGGTTTAACCAACAAACTTGATAACAAGCCCAATCAACTCTCTGGGGGTGAACAACAACGTGTGGCTATCGCTCGGGCCTTCGCAACTCAACCCAAAGTCTTATTCGCAGATGAGCCCACCGGCAATTTGGATAACAAAACCGGCGCTCTAATCGAAGATTTGCTGTTTGATTTACGCCAGCAACATGACACCACCCTGCTCTTAATCACACACGATGTCACCTTGGCTGAACGGTGTGATCGTACGCTCACTCTCGTCAACGGCCGCTTCGTATGAGTCGGTATTGGCGATTGTATTTCGCCGCCCTGCTAGTGGCAGTGACATCATTAAGCACCGTTGGTTTTCTTACGAACCGTGTCGCTCAGAGCCTGACGTTAGAAAAATCATCCGCGCTAGCCGCTGATCTGGTGCTTGAGCGTACAGAAGCTATTCCAAACGCATGGCGTGAACGTGCAGAACAGCAAGGCCTACGCACTGCGCTTATCACTGAGTTCCCAAGCGTCATTTTTATTGGTGACGACACTCAACTTGTCCAAGTTAAAGGGGTCAGCGACAACTACCCGCTTCGCGGTCAATTGCAATGGCGTGGTGATGCTTTTTACACGCAGCCACCATACCCAGGTCAGGTTATTCTCGCTCCAGAATTAGAGTCGTTAGTACAACAACAAGATATCTCTCTTGGTGAATTAACCCTCAAGCCTAGCGGCTACATTGTTGACGAACCCGATATCGGCATGAATTTCTTTCGACTCGCGCCAAAAGTCATCGCGCATCATGAAGATGTTCTTAATAGCGGACTGATTGGTCCTGCCAGTCGCGTGAAATACCGACTCCTAGTAGCAGGCAATCCTCAACAACTTGATACCTTTCGCAACACACTCACGCCTCAGTTAGAAAAAAACGACGGTTGGCTAGAACCTACCGATGGTCGCCCAGAATTGCAGACAGCGATTCAACGCGGCGAGAAGTTCATCAATCTGTCTGCACTTTCAGCAAGCATTGTTGGCGGTGTTGCCATTATCTTGGCACTACAACTTATTTTAAGTGAATCGCTCTATGCTGCTGCCATCTTTAGAGCGCTCGGCATGTCATCGCAACAGGTCCTTTGGCGTTACCTACGCAAGCTACTCGGTATCACATTACTTGCCACGGCAAGCGGCATTCTGATTGGCTACGGATTGCAATGGTCAGCCGTTCAGCTCGCCAGTGATTGGATAGGTAACAGTCTGCCTGCAGCCGAATGGGCACCGGCCATACCTAGCATCATTCATGCACTGATTTTATCGCTCGGCTTATCACTACCTGGCCTATGGGCAATACGTACGATTTCGCCCAATCGTTTATTACGTAACGAAACACGCGGCACGAATCGCTCGCAATGGTTGCTTGGTGGATCAGTCTTTATCACCTATGCCCTTTTGGTGGCTTATCAAGCTGAAGACATCAGCCTAGCCGCCATACTACTCGGCGCTTTGATTACCATCACCCTTGGCTTGATGGTCATCTTGCGCCTTTTCCAAGCACTTATTCAGCGCATTAAGCTTCATGGTGCAGTGGGCTTTGGTTTAGGTGCCATAAAGCGTCGTCCCGGTATTGTAATGGTCCAAATCAGCGGCTTGTCGATCGCCTTATGTATGTTGCTGATACTCAATTATCTTCGCACCGATCTTTATCAGCTATGGTCGACTAGTTTACCGACGAATACACCCAATCATTTTTTGTTGAATGTATTACCCACCGAAAAAGATCGACTGATACAACAGCTCCAACAAAACGACATTGCGGCGAACAACTTCTTTGCCACAACGCGCGCTCGACTCAGTGCAATTAACGGTCAAGCTATTAATCTCGATCAATTTGATACCGACCGTGGTAAAAGACTCGCCTCACGTGAATACAGCCTAGGTTTCCACAATCAATTTCAAAATGACAATCGCATCATTGCAGGCAATGCATGGCGCAAAGATCAAAAAGGCTTTTCGGTTGAACAAGGTCTGGCGCAATCACTAAACCTCAAACTGGGTGATGAACTCACTTTTCGAGCCGGCGCGATTAATGTCAGTGCACCCATCCTGAGTATCCGCTCGGTCAAATGGGACTCATTTAATGTGAACTTCTTTGTGCAAGGCACCGAAAACCTCACCAACGAAGTACCGCATGCCTTTATCAGCAGTGTTTATGTAGCCACGAATAAAACTGGTACCCTTCAAAAACTCTTACGCGACTACCCAAGTGTGTCATCCATCAATCTGACACCGCTGATCGATAAAGTAAAAGGGGTACTTGATCGCGGTCTGCGTGCTGTTCAAGGTGTGTTTAGTTTCACTCTAATTGGCGCCATCGTCTTACTGCTCGTGAGTATCGAAACCGCTCGTCGTCAACGTGCAAAAGAAGTGGCCACATTGCGAACCCTAGGTGCATCTAAACGTTTTATTGTGAACGCAACCCTTGCTGAATTTGCTTTTATAGGTAGTGCTGTAGGACTACTTGCAGCTTCACTGGCACACATTGCCGCCACCCTAATTGCTCAGCGACTGCTTGGCTTAACGCTTGGCATTCCTTTCAGCACGTGGCTAAGTAGCGTCGCTATCGGCACATCGATCTTGTTAGTGATTGGATGGTTAAGTGAACGCCGCTTATTGAAGCAACCACCTACACAACAATTTAGAAGTTAAGCCGTTAACGCTTGCGCAATAGCTGTGCCGCTTTGCCAAGCTGATTCAACTCGTGCACCCAAACACCAATCACCACCCAAATAAAGAGATTGCGTCTCATCGACTAAGTAAGGCACGCCCAAGGGGTTCACGATTCGAGCATACAGCCAACTATGAAAGGCTGAGTGCAAAATATCCTCCGGATTCAAAGACAAGGTCTCACAGAGCAGTACTTGCATCTCTTGCTCACTCTTTGCCTTATCTTGATTAACCCGTGCAGCACTCCATTCAACACTTGCCTGCGCTAACCACGCATCAACAGTATCTTCACGACCCGGCTTTCCACTATTAAACGCAATCCATGACAAATCACTCGGCTTATTTAAACGCGTTGCTTTATCGAGCTCAGCGTGAGGCTTAAAGGCCGCCATCAACGTCATGCAAGGTGCAAACTCGAGCCCAGTTAGCTTGGCAGATAAGGGATGATCTTCACCAATAATGGGGGCGACTTGCGGAAACGGTACCGTCATCACCACACGCTTTGCTTGCCAGCTATTCGCCTCAGTTGTTACAAGCCAGCAACCATCATGAAGCTCAAGTTTCTCAACACGCTCGCCTTGATGAATTGTTAAGCCTTCGGCCAAGGCCTTAGGAATACTCGACATGCCCGGAACGCCCGCATAAGCACCAGGCTTACCTGCATCAGCCCATAACAGAGCACTATCACTGATATCATTGAGTGCTTGCTGAAAGCCTGCATCACGCGCAGTTACATATTGCGCACCGTGGTCGAAGCAAATGGTTTGACCATTGATATCAGCACGACGTGTCGCCATGCGCCCACCAATACCACGACCTTTATCAAGCACCACAACATCAAGACCCGACGCATACAACTTACGTGCACAAGAAATGCCTGTCATGCCTGCACCAATAACAAGCACATCCAGCATTTAGTGTTGTCTTTCCTTACTCTCTGTCAAAGAGGCATAAATGGTCTGCGCCACACAGGCTTTGTAATCCCAGTACGCCAAACCTTCAGCCGAACTGGCATCAAAGCCCCAGATTTGCTTCACATAACCGTTGACCAAAAAGAAGCTATCGCAGGCTTCATTCCAAATGGGGATATCCAATAACTTTACATTCGATCGACTTAACGGCAACAAATCACCCTCCACCGAATCGTTATAGCTTTTCGCTTGCGCCAAAGCACACTCAAAGAAAGCTTCTGGTGCAAGATCATCTGCGCAGTATTCAATCAACTGATGCTGATAACCCAGATATTGCTCCATGTAAGCATTCGGACCAACACCCATACCCATCATCGCGATCTGTAGAGGCTGCAAAGTCGTGACTTCTTCGAGCTTGTTCTGAGTAAAGCCTCGGAAGAAGTGCCCAATCATCGGCGGCAAAGTATCCGTTAAATAAAAGTTCGTTTGTGTTGCAGCTAAAACATCGAGATGGCCAAAGATCTGCATTTGCAACACACCGCATTGAAAAGATTGGCGCAAAGAACACTCAGGAAAACGTGCCGTTTGCTCGCCCACTGCTTCTAAGAAAGGGAAATACAATTTATCAAAGGCGGCTAAGTGGTCTGCTTGCTTGACCCCCGCTCGCTTACCCTCAGGAAACAAATCAAAGTTTCGTATTTGATATAGCTGTGCGGTCTGATCCGAATTTTCGAGTGGGATCTGTTCAAAAGTGACATCTGCACCCCACTTAAACATGAATTCACCAATCGGTAATTCATAGCCTTCGTAAAAATCTTCTACCTGTTCATCAATCGGCACATCGCGATTGGTCGGAATAGTTTGTGACACCGCTTGGATAACCGGCATGTAATCTTCTTCAGGACGACGCGTACCGGCGTAAAATCCAATCAATGTGAAAAAGCCATGCAGCTGAGCTCGGCTCATGCCCATCGCGTGCATCATATTGGCGGCCGCGGCAGAGGCCGTCGGCAAACCTTCTAAATCGTGGTCAGTTAGCATTAATTCGCTCTCTTGGTTCTGATAGGAGCATCATCCACAACTTCACGTCGTTTTGACAGAACTTGTTCAGCTACACCACTTTTATTCCAAGACATTCACCAAAAAACCCGCAATACCTAGTCGAGAAAGGTTTTTTGTTGCGGTCTTTTTGCTAAAAGATAATCAAAAATTAAACAGGTATTTCAGATGAAAGCATTTTTGATTAGCCCCGAATCTCAATCAATCGAAACGATCGAGATTCTAGACCAAAATGACATACAGACTCAGATTGGTTATGACACCGTTATCTCTGATGAACTTGGCGATGATCAACACATCTTTTTTGACGAAGAGTGCTTCTTACGACAAGCCAAAGGGCGTTTCCAGATAGATAAGCTGGTTCCCATCTCTGGTAAAGCCGTCATCATGGGAATGTCGGGAGACGCGCTCACAGATGTCACACTCGACAAATCTGCTTTAGCTGCTCGCGTGAGCTTTTCCTAAAAATCATGGCGGGTAGAAAGGTCACCACCAGTCGCATTGGACGTTTTGGGGTTCTGAGCAAACTTGCCGGCGGCATTGCCACGGGTGTGATGACCGAAGCGAGCAAGCAATGGGTAAGTGGCAACCGCCCTGCCCTCAAAGACCTTGTGCTGACCCCTCGCAACCTAGAACGCATGGGTAAAACACTCTCTGAGTTGCGTGGTGCCGCCATGAAGCTTGGTCAGCTGTTATCTATGGATAGCGGCAACGTGCTGCCTCCCGAACTTAGCGAGCTACTCAGCTCATTGCGCTCAGATGCTACGCACCTACCGTTGGGTGAAACCGCCAAAGTGCTAAAAGCGAATTGGGGTGATCACTGGGATCAACAATTCCAACGCTTCAACTTCACTCCAGTGGCTGCTGCATCCATTGGTCAAGTGCATTATGCCGAGCTGAAAGATGGTCGTCGTGTGGCAGTCAAACTCCAATACCCAGGCATTCGTAAAAGCATCGACAGTGACATTGATAATGTCGCGATGGTGCTCCGCTGGTCTGGTTTGCTACCTGAGGGTTTAGACCTGTCGCCACTTCTCGATGAAGCCAAGCAGCAACTCCACACCGAAGCGGATTATCTACTCGAAGCACAACACCTTAGAGACTACGCTGAACGCACTAAAGAGATCGACTACTTAGAAGTGCCCGAGGTACTCGATAAGCTAACAACCGAACACGTACTGGTGATGGACTGGCTTGATGGCAAGCCGATTGATGCGCTTGTTAACGAACCGACTGAATTGCGTAATGAAATGGGCAATCGATTACTGAGTCTAGCGGTCACCGAAGTGTTCGAATGGGGAACCGCACAAACTGACCCCAACTTTGCTAACTACCTTTACGATGCTGATCGTCGTGTACTACAACTGCTCGACTTTGGTGCCACTCGCGTAATCCCTGATGCGCTACAACATGCACTCAAACAGCTACTTACCGCCTGTTTAGAAAACAACCAACAAGCCATTCATCACAGCGCTTGCCAAGTGGGTTATCTCGACAGTACCGACCCAGAACCATACGCCCATGCGATCAACCAAATGATCGAATTAGCCACCTCACCCTTACGAATGATGGAAAACGTCAACTTCCGTCAGCTACAAATTGCGGATGAGCTCCAAGAGCTAGTGGTAGATCTTCGCTTAAAACAGAAGTTTTATCGCTTGCCACCCACCGACGTATTGTTCCTACACCGTAAGCTCGGCGGTCTGTATCTGACGCTGCAAAAGATTAATGCCGATTTGCCGGTAAGACCTATCGTCAGCTCTTTTGCTAACGCTGCTTAGCCAACCAACGATCTAATTGATTCGCAAACGCCTGCTTATCGTTGGCATTAAGTGCAGCAGGTCCGCCTGATTGAATACCACTGCTACGCATAGTTTCCATAAAGTCACGAATATTCAGTCGCCCTTTGATGTTCTCAGCTGTAAATAACTCGCCACGCGGGCTAAGCGCCAAACCACCTTTGCTGATGATTTCATCGGCCAAAGGAATATCACTGGTAATCACCAGATCACCTGCCACGCTACGCTGAACGATCTCGTTATCCGTGACATCAAAACCGGATGGCACCTGCACACTTGAGATATATTTTGAGTGAGGTACTGATAACGCCTGATTAGCCACTAACGTCAGCTGTATATGTGTACGTACAGCCGCTTTATAAAGCACCTCTTTGATGATCACTGGACACGCATCGGCATCCACCCAGATCTGCGCCATAGACTAGCCTGGAGGCCAAGTGAGTTGTCGACCCGCCAACAAATGAAGATGCACGTGATAAACCGTCTGACCACCATCGCCATTACAGTTCATAACTGCACGGTAACCTGCTTCATCAAAACCTAACTCTTTGGCCAAGGTTGCTGCAGCAGCATATAAACGCCCCATAATCGCTTCGTTACTTTGATCCACATCATTGATCGTGGCGATATGTTGCTTAGGGATTAATAAATAGTGATGTGGCGCTTGCGGATTAAGGTCACGAAAACCGATCACAAGGTCGTCTTCGTATACCTTGTCAGATGGAATATCACCGCTAACAATTTTGCAAAAAATACAGTCACTCATTGCGATTACCTACTTGTTAATTATTTTCTGTCTACCCGCGAATGCATGCGCCAAAGTGCCACTGTCGACATATTCCAGTTCGCCCCCAAGCGGTACACCATGTGCAATACGCGAGATGTTCTCCACTGCGCCCTCTGCCATATCACTGATGTAATGTGCGGTGGCTTCACCCTCTACCGTGGTCGTCATCGCTAAGATCAATTCGTTAATCTCGCCACTTTTTAATCTTTCTCGTAATTGATCCAGACCTAATTCTTTAGGCCCTATGCCATCGAGTGGTGACAAACGACCACCAAGCACGTAATACAAACCCCGAAAATCGGTGGCTTGCTCAATCGCCATCACATCCATGGGGTTCTCAACCACACATAAGGAACCGTTAGCTCGCTCAGGACGTGAACAAAGTTTGCATATCTCTTTTTCGGTGAGTGTTCGGCAGGTTTTGCAATGCCCGATTTGTTCCATGGCATCGGCAAGCACAACCGATAAACGTCGACCGCCTTCACGATTACGCTCTAACAAGTGGAATGCCATGCGTTGCGCAGACTTAGGCCCTACACCCGGCAAACAACGCAGCGCATCAATCAATTGTGACAGTAGCGAAGCGTCGCTCATTAGAACGGTAGCTTCATACCAGGTGGTAGGTTAATACCGGCGGTCACGCCAGCCATTTGTTCTTTGCTATGTGCTTCAAGCTTATGCACGGCATCATTCATGGCAGCCGCGACGAGGTCTTCGAGCATCTCTTTGTCATCCAGTACCGAGTCGCCAATCTGCACGCGACGCACTTCATGCTTACCATTGAGTGTTACGCTGACTAAGCCACCACCTGACTCGCCGGTGATCTCTGCTTTTGCGAGTTCTTCTTGCGCCTTTTGCAGATCAGCCTGCATCTTTTGCGCTTGTTTCATTAAGTTACCAATTCCACCTTTCATCTTTTACATCTCTCGGTTGGTTATTTCGGTTCGATGGCACGGATAGAACCCGCGACCACTTCGGCATCAAAGGTGTCTTGAAGACCCCGCACAAAGGGATCATTCAAGACATCATGTTCAGCTTGTTGTTGACGGTTCTCTGCTGCCACTTGTGCACGTTCAGCAGGTGTATCGCTCGCCTGCCCGGCCTGCAGTTTTAATTTGAGGTTATTACCTGCAAATCGCTGTAATGCTTCGAGCAAACGTTTTTCTGCAGCTGACCCCATCATACTGGCAAAGTTGTCAGCAACCGACATGGTCAACAGGTTTCCGTCTTGAGCAACCGGCATACAGTTGGCAGCTAGCTGTGCCGCCATGCCGTTGATCTCGAGTCGCGGCAACACTTTATGCCAGTCCATCAAATCAACGCTCGTTTGTGGTGATGCTTCAGCTGTTGGAGCAGGTGCGGGATCTTCTTTCGACTGAACAGGTTTCGTGGCTTCAATCGGTTTAGCTGCGGCAGCTTTTGGCGTTGTCTCTGATACTGGCTTAGCAGCCGCTTGAGGGGCTGCAGGCTTTTTTACCGGGGCAGCTTTTGGCGTTTTCGCCTCACTCACTGCCCCTGGGCGAAAAGCCATCATCCTTAGCAGGACCATCTCGAAGCCGCTTTGCATATCCGGCGCGAGCGTGATGTCACGCTGACCGACCAAGCCGATCTGGTAGTACAGCTGAATATCTTCAGGGGTTAACTGATCTGCTAATGACTGCAAGGTACTGGCATCACCCCAACCTGACTGCCACGCATCTGGCGCATGCTTAAGTAGACTCAAACGATGCAACAAGGTCAGCATGTCTTTTAACAAGGCTGAGAAATCAGGTGCCGCTTGTGCAAGTGCTTGAATCGATTGCACAACCGCATGGCCATCACCGGCATGTACATCAGCGAGCATCTTTGGCAGTTCATCGGCTGCAACCACGCCGAGCATGTCGCGCACTGGTTCGAGCTGCACCGTGCCACCGCCAAACGCGATCGCTTGATCAAGTAAGCTCAGACCATCACGCATACTGCCATCTGCAGCACGCGCAATCAGATAAAGCGCTTCTTTATCGGCTTGGATATTCTCAGCACCTAAGATGTGTTCAAACTGTTTTTCGATTTTCTCAATGGGCAGACGGTTAAGACCAAACTGCAAACAACGCGACAACACAGTGACCGGGACTTTTTGTGGATCGGTGGTCGCAAGCAAAAACTTAACGTGTGGTGGTGGTTCTTCGAGTGTTTTTAACAGCGCGTTAAAGCTGTGGTTCGAGAACATGTGCACCTCGTCGATCAGGTACACCTTATAACGACCACGCACTGGTGCGTACGGCACGTTATCGAGTAGCTCACGGGTATCATCCACGCCAGTTTTTGATGCTGCATCGACCTCGATCAAATCCACGAAGCGACCTTCATCGACTTCACGGCACACACTGCACTCACCACACGGCTGTGAACCGACACCGGTTTCGCAGTTAAGTGATTTAGACAAGATACGCGCAATGGTGGTTTTGCCTACGCCACGGGTTCCGGTAAACAGATACGCATGGTGCAAACGATCGTTATCTAACGCATTACTCAGCGCACGAACAACGTGTTCTTGACCGACCAGTTCCGAGAAGGTTTTTGGACGCCAGCGACGCGCCAAGACCTGATAAGACATGTTGTGCCTTCTTATTATTTGAGTAAAGGAAGAGTCTACCTGAATCGGCTTTTGGAATGGAGAGGCGACCCTGCCAGCGATTCCCGGCGCACGAGTCAGCTGCTGTGGCTGCTCCCTTCCGGGCCTGACCAGATTCACAACCTATCGTCGCGGGAGACCAACAGGGTCACCATAGAAGCGGCGCATTATGCCAGAAGGACTAACGCGCGTCAGAATTCGACTAAAAGTTTATACCAGCGCAAAAACTGCTGATTCCATCGCTCTTTTTTCCCTGTTAGGCTCGAGGACATAAAAATAATGTGTGGCGAACCTTCGACCACACGCTCGAGGGGATAGATGGAGCAACTTGTTTTATTTCTGCCGGTAATACCTATTATCTCGGCATTAATGACCCAATTACTCAGTAGTTCGATGGGACGCCGTGTTTCTCGAATCAGCGTGATTGGCGGCACACTCACCTTTGCACTTGCTTCAACCTTGTTGCTGATGTTGCTCATGGATTACCCCGTCGCGCACTATTCTTTTGGCGACACCTGGGGCTCTCTCTATTTTGATCCGCTCGCCGTGCTGATGAGCACTGTGATCGCCGCCATCAGTCTTTTAGTCCGAATCTATTCGGTTCGCTACATGGCCGAGGAATTCGGCTATGGCCGCTTCTTTGTGTTACTTGACGTGATGTCTGCATCTCTCATCTTGATGGTAGCTGCTGCCGACATGATCACACTGCTAGTAGCATGGCATCTAATTGGCGTGTTTTTGTATTTTCTTCTTGGACACGAAACGCGCAGCTTTTCTGCTTTCCGCTATGGATTTTGGACTTTTATTACCTATCGGTTTGGCGATCTTCCTTTGGTACTTGCCGCAGCAGTCCTATTCCACACCTTTGATAGCTGGTCCCTACCGGAGATCTTCGCTGCAATTGAAGCCAACCCTGATGTCACTACCTTCTTTGGCTTTCGAGTCGTCGAGGTCGTTGGCAGCTTGATTGCGGTCTCTGCTTTTGCACGATCGGCACAATTTTTGGTGCACACCTGGCTGCCCTATACCATGGAAGGCCCCACCCCTGTCTCTGCCTTGATGCATGCCGGCATCGTTAACGCGGGCGGCATCTTATTAAATCGCTTTGCACCGCTCTACCTGCAAACCGATAGCGTATTGCACTGGGTATTCTTGGTGGGATTAATCACTGCTGTCATTGGCTCAATTTTGATGCTGGCGCAAAGTGATATTAAGAAAGCCCTTGGCTACTCAACGATGGGCCAGATGGGCTTTATGATCATGGAATGTGGCGTTGGCGCCTTCTCATTGGCCATCTTCCACTTGATAGCGCACGGACTATTTAAGGGCACCTTATTCTTAAGCGCTGGCAGCGTCATCAATCAAGCACGTAAGCATGATGGCGTCCCTAAAGACGAGCTCTATCAATTCATTGTTGAACGGCGACCCACTCGAAAACATTTCCCTTGGTTGGCGATGGCAATACTCACCATTGTGGTACCTGCATTTGTCTTGTTTAGCTCACATTTTGCGGTTGCACCTGACCTGTTTGAAAAACAGGGCGCGATCATTTTGCTGTTCTTTGGTTGGGTCACTGGTGCGCAGGTTTTATTTTCGACGTATCAAATGGAAACCCACCACCCGTGGCGCTTATTGCTATTAGTCATGACGACCTTTGTTATCGTGATCTTGGGCTACACCTACATTAGCCATGCGTTCGACGTCTTCCTTTTCCCTGATGCTGCGTTTGCTCATCAACTCTATGTTGCAGCCGGCACTGACACTCTATTATTCAATCTTGCCGCAATCAGCATCACGCTGTTGATCGTCGCAAGTTGGCTACGCACCTACTGGAAAGAAAGCCATTTTGTGCATGATGTCGTTACAAGACATTGGGCGCGTAATTTCTATGCCATTGTTTCACGCGAGTTCCATGTGTCGGATGTTTACAAACATCTATCGCAATGGGCGATTAATCTATCCGCCCGTATCAACATGTGGTTACGTTGGGGTTAAGCATGGAATGGCATTGGTTACTGATTGGACTCTTCTTTCCGCTCTTCCCGCTGAGCATTGGCTTTAATGCGTTATTAAATGCAACTAAAGCACCTTGGCTTAAAGTCATCCTGCTGCTGGTTTGGCCTCAAATTGGTATTGCTCTGATCCTCCAGCACCAAGCAACAATTCCTGAATGGCTGCAGTATTGGGGGCTATTGTCCTCAGGACTTTACGCTTTCCGCATGTTAGCTATGCGAGAGGTGAACGTTTGGATTGGTTATCTGGCCACTTCATCTTGGGCGCTATTATGGATTCCGGCATTCGATCAGCTATCTGAGCATCAGTTACAAATCTTCGCCTTTGGTTTTAGCTTACCTTTAGCCATCATGGCGGTTATCTCAGGTGAAATTGCTAAACGCTATGGTGCGGCTTATACCGGACTCTATGGTGGCTTAGCAATAGCCAATCCCCGACTAACAGGCGTGTTAGTTGTGAGTGTGTTTGCTGCCATTGCAACACCGATCTTCCCAACCTTTTTTGCCATGTTGCACACACTGGTGTTGTCACAACCCTTACCATCCATTTGGCTCGTGATGATCTGGGGCACGTGGAGCTGGTGTGCCGCTCGCTTACTACAAGGTCTTATCGTTGGGCCTGCCAACTTGCCTTACCCTCGCGATTTATCTGTTGGTATGACATGGGCAATGTCATTGCTCCTCGGTGCTCTCGCCATCCTCGGATTAATCTATATCGGTAACCTGTCATGAGTATTCCATTAGGTCGACGTCTAAGCATTCGAAGCAGCATTCATGTGGCAGCTGAGCCTATTCCCTACTTCTGGCCGATGCGCACCTTTATTCATCACAACCCACTACATGGTTTAGAGCATTTACCTTTTGAAAAAGCGCTCAAACTTGGTGCTGAACTGTTCCATGGAAGAACCTTCCTGCAGCGACCTGTTTATCAAGAGTATTTAAAACAAGGCAAAGTCGAACGCGAGACCCTCAATGTCGGCATCAGTAAGTTCTTAGCTGACAAGCCTGCTATTGCCGATCTCGATCTCACTCACCTGATCAACA
>CBFHYJ010000037.1:0-227 GCA_965659945.1 Sedimenticolaceae bacterium
ACCTCATTCATAGGCAAGTCGTAAGTTAATTGAACTTGTCCAGCAAGATACTGCATGTTCTTTTGCACACCGCGCTTCTCAATACACAGATTGATCACGTTGCCAAGGTAATCTTGGGGAACCAAAATGTTCGCCTCGATGATTGGTTCGCGAACTTCAGCTATGCGGCTCGGGTCAGGTAGATCTGAAGGGTTACTGATCTTGATAATTTCACCACTATTCAGCGC
>CBFHYJ010000037.1:237-16640 GCA_965659945.1 Sedimenticolaceae bacterium
GTTGGTGCAGTGGTAATTAGGTCGAGATCAAATTCACGCTCTAGGCGCTCCTGAATGATCTCCATGTGCAACATGCCCAAAAAGCCACAACGAAAACCAAATCCAAGCGCTTGGGATGTTTCTGGCTCGTAGGCTAATGCGGCATCGTTGAGTTTTAGTTTCTGCAGTGACTCACGGAATGATTCGTAGTCATCTGAACTCACAGGATATAAGCCAGCGAACACGCGTGGATGCATTTCCTTAAAACCTGGCAAAGGTTTTTCGGCCTGTTTGTTTTCAATCGTTATCGTGTCACCGACTGGGGCGCCGTCGATATCTTTAATGCCCGCGATAACAAAGCCTACTTCACCGGTTGAGAGGACTTTTTTATCTAAGCGCTTCGGCGTGAACACACCCACCTTTTCAACTTGGAATGTACGACCTGTCGACATGATGCGCATTTTATCTTTCGGTTTGATCTCGCCATTGACTACGCGAATCAGTGAGATAACACCCACGTAAGGGTCAAACCAAGAATCGATAATCAGAGCTTGTAGAGGATCTGATGCATCACCGGCTGGTGGAGGAATCAATTGCACCAAGCTTTCTAGAAGCTCCTCAATACCAATGCCTGTTTTAGCGCTTACTTCTAGCGCTTCCGTTGCATCAATACCAATGATCTCTTCGATCTCTTGTTTGACCTTATCAGGATCAGCTGATGGCAGATCAATCTTATTAAGGACTGGGACGACCTCTAAACCTTGCTCTATCGCTGTGTAACAGTTGGCCACACTTTGGGCTTCAACACCTTGTGCAGCATCAACAACCAATAAGGCACCTTCGCAAGCTGCAAGTGAGCGCGAAACTTCATAAGAAAAATCGACGTGCCCTGGAGTGTCGATAAAGTTGAGCTGGTAGGTCTCACCATTCTGTGCGGTGTACTGCAGGGTAACGGACTGAGCTTTGATCGTAATGCCGCGTTCACGCTCGATATCCATCGAATCGAGGACCTGAGCTGCCATTTCACGCTCAGTTAGACCGCCGCAAACCTGGATGAAACGGTCAGCAATGGTCGACTTACCATGGTCGATATGCGCGATGATAGAGAAATTACGGATGTGACTTAAGTCAGTCATAAAGTCGTTACACAAAAAAATGGGGCTCCATCTGTCACAAGACATAAAAAACGGGACCCCCGTGAGAGGTCCCGTTTTGGGAGCAATCGTTGAGCAAATTATAACGGATTCTGTGGGGCGCCGAAATGACTGATCAGCGCCTCAGGTGACGGGATGAGCTCGCAAATTAGGGTTTGATTGAGCATGAGTACCGGAACCCTGAGCCCATACTCGTGTTTCCACTTCGGATTCTGATCCACATCACACCACTCTAGGTCGTCTAACCGATCAGGCCATCCCCGATGAAGCATTGAAACCATATCTTCACAAAGGTGACAGCCTTCTCGGTAGAACAGCTTGAGCATTAGCGCCCAATGGTCAGTGCGACAAAGGCAGGATTGCCGTCACGAATGATTAATGCGGCGACTGTGCCTTTGTTCATCGCCTCTTCCATCATCGATTGAAGTTGATCCGCATTTTTAACAGATTGACGATTAAACATCTTCACGATGTCACCCGCTTTGAGAACGCTTGCCAAGCGACTACTTGGAGAGACCTCACGAATCACCGCACCACCCTCTGTCATACCAGAAGCTTCACGTTCATCTGATGTCAGATCACCAATCTGGACACCAAGCGTATCGATCATCTTAGGTTTAGTTGATGAACTATTGGCTTGAATGCCGTCTTTCGGTAACTGTGCGACTTTGATCGACTTGGTAATGGTTTTGCCGTTACGGATGATTTCTAGCTTGTGTGCTTTATCAACTGCGGAGCGACCGACGATGGGCGGCAACTCGCTAGAATAACGAATGTTGATGCCGTTGAACTTGGTGATGATGTCACCGACTTCAAGGCCTGCATCGCTAGCAGGTGTATTTGGAAGCACATTGGATACCAAAGCACCACGAGGTTTGTCTAAACCAAAGCTTTCTGCAAGGTTGTTATCAACATCTTGGATTAATACACCAAGGTAACCACGAGAGACGCTGCCATTGCTGCGAATCTGATTAGCTACATCCATAGCTAACTCGATTGGTATCGAGAAAGACAGTCCCATGAAGCCACCTGAGCGGCTGAAGATTTGTGAATTGATACCTACAACTTCTCCATCGAGATTAAACAAAGGACCACCTGAGTTGCCAGGATTAATTGCAACATCGGTTTGAATAAAAGGCACATAGTTCTCACGAGGTAAGTTGCGACCTTTTGCGCTAACGATGCCAGCTGTCACACTGTGGTCAAAACCAAAGGGTGAACCAATCGCCAACACCCACTCGCCGACGCGTAATTTGTCGCTACTGCCAATTTTCACAACAGGCAGGTTCTTAGCGTCAATCTTGATGACTGCGACATCAGTATCCGGATCGCTGCCAATGAGTTCAGCTTCAAACACACGACGATCGCTAAGACGAACTTCTATCGCATCAGCGTCTTTGATGACGTGATTGTTTGTCATGATGTAGCCATCGCTACTTAAGATAAAGCCCGAACCTAATGACTGGGCATCACGGTTACCAAGATCAGGAATCCCTTCTTCAAAGAACTTCTTAAACAATTCAGGCATAGGCATATTGTCTGGAAGATCGAATTGACGTCGCATTGATTGACGCGGCGCTTTCATGTCATGACGAGTACTGATATTGACCACTGATGGACTGTTCATCTCAGCCAGTTCAGCGAAATCAGGAAGGTTTGCTGCAAATGATGATTGCGCAACAAAGATCAACGCAAAAAACCATGAAATAGCAGTCGCTCTATTAACCATGTTTGTATCCTTTAACTTTTTAAAGTTTGGTATTTAATTTTTCAAAGGCAACATGCACACCGGCAGGTTGCGTACTAACTTTGATAAGCGAAGTGTTGATAGGTTCCTTACGCTTTGCAGCTTTTAACCCCACCGCTAAACCTAGACATCCGCCAAGTAAGGCAAGGCCATCGTTAAATGCGCCGGGACCAAATATCGCTATAGCAGCGGCATTACCCACAATTGCACCGACCATGAGCGCAAACAATGGCAGGCCATATAAAGACCAAATGGATTTCGAGTAAGTGGATTCTGGAATTTTAAGCGTCACTGTTGAGCCCGTCGTTGGGGCTGAATCGAATTGATCCAAAAACAAATCAACTTCGTTTTCAGCACGATTTGGAAACCACTTGCCGATTGCTGCTGTACCACACCCTGCTTTTGCGTCACATGAATGGCACCCGCTTTGGCGTTGTATGGAGACGCGAATCAGGTTTCCACGAGATGCAATGACAGTCGCTTGCTGCTCAATCATTGTTGAGCTGAGTCACAAGCTAGAACTTGTTTGACAACACAGTTCTTATCTTTCTTAGTTTTTAAACTTTCTAAGGTTTCCCATTCGCCAACCTTACTCAGGTCGAAACTTGAGCCATGTTGAACACGGCCTTGCGACACGACCTCAAGGCCCTCTGGTGAGGCAATTGGAGGAGCGAAAGCATATTGAGGAATGTTTGATGAAGGTTGATCAAACTGACTGAGTTGAGGCACAACTAAAACCGACATCATGGCAACAGTTGCTGCAATGGCTGTACCGCTGACAAATCGAAGGATAGGTCTTTCATGCCAGCGACGAGGTGCTAAAACGGTAGGTTCATCATCAAGGCGTTTTGATACAGCCTGATGTATCGAACTCGCATCGGTAGCCAAAGATTCGTTACGTAAAGCGGCACCAATTTGCGAATAACGAGAAGCGGTTTTAGCTGTTTCGGTCGAAAAATCGATTTTATGTGAGCCCGCCTCGCCATCGAGAAAGGCGGATAGATTTTCGTCAGATGATTTTTGCGTTGTCATTCATCGTGCCCCATCAAAGGTTTAATGGCTTTATCTACAGCTTCGCGAGCCCTAAAAATTCGAGATCGGACAGTGCCAATGGGACAATCCATTGCTTCTGCAATCTCGTCGTAACTCAATCCGTCGATCTCTCTGAGTGTTAAAGCGGTTTTAAGTTCCTCGGGCAGCTTATCTATTGATTCCAGAATTACTGCTTTCAGATCTGCTTCCTCGGCAAGACTCTCAGGCGTTTCCTGTTCCTTTAGTCTTGTGCCCATGTCCATTTGTTCCGCAATTTCGGCTTCGATATCGCCTTGAGGCGGTCTTCTGGATAAAGTTGCTAGGTGATTTTTGGCTGTATTGATCGCTACACGATAGAGCCAGGTGTAAAACTGACTATCACCGCGGAAGTTGGGTAATGCCCGGTAAGCTTTAATAAAGGCCTCCTGGGTCACATCAAGAACTTCATCTTGATCGCGAATGAAACGCGAGACTAGGTTAGCAATGCGCTGCTGATATTTAATAACAAGGGGGTCAAAGGCTTTTTTGTCGCCCTTTTGGACTCTTTTGACTAGATCAGTGTCAGATTGTGCGGTGGTAGTCATACTTCTTAATAATTTTATTCAAGGGCGACTATCGCCACACGACGTGTAAATTCGTAACATAGCGCCACTTTAAATGAATTTGATGCTCGAGGTTACGCCACGTCTAAGTTTTGACTGACGTGTTTCTCCATGGTTCCCCAGCTTTCTTGTGATGTGTTGATTATTGGTAGCGGCGCTGCAGGCTTAAGCACGGCCCTTCGCTTGCCTGAAAACCTTAATATTGTAGTTGTTGCTAAACGTGAATTAGCTGAGGGCAATACCGTCTATGCGCAAGGCGGCATCTCGGCAGTATTGGATTCAGCTGACTCTTTAGAATCTCATGTCGCTGACACAGTCTCTGCGGGGGCAGGCTTGGGTAACGAAGCGGTGATTCGTCGTGTCGTGGAGCGAGGACCGGAAAATATTCGTTGGCTATCGGAGCTTGGCCTTCACTTCACCTCAACTCCCCCTACAGGTGACTCGAAACTTCACCTCACCCAAGAAGGTGGCCATAGTCACCGTCGTGTAGCTCACGTAGCTGATGCGACCGGTCGGGAGATGCAGACAACCTTAGGTGATGTGGTTCGCACCCGTAAAAATATCCAACTTCTTGAAAATCATATCGCTGTTGATTTGATTCTTCGCCCAAGTAAAGCCGGCGGAAAACGTTGTGTTGGTGCATATCTGATGCATCTTGAATCGAACCAAGTCATGGGTGTTGGGTCGCGCTGTGTTGTTTTGGCAACCGGTGGTGCTAGCAAAGCTTATCTTTATACAAGCAACCCTGATGTTGCGACAGGTGATGGTATTGCGATGGCTTGGCGCGCAGGTTGTCGTGTCAGCAATATGGAGTTCATTCAATTTCACCCTACTTGCTTATACCACCCGAATGCTAAGTCGTTTCTCGTCAGCGAAGCTGTACGCGGTGAAGGTGGCCATTTGTTGTTAGCTGATGGTGAGCGATTCATGGATCAATTTGATCCACGTGGTGAACTCGCTCCAAGAGACATTGTTGCTCGAGCCATAGACCATGAAATGAAGCGTTTAGGTAGCGATTGCGTCTACTTGGATATTAGTCATAAGCCGGCTGAATTTATTGAGCATCACTTCCCTACCATCTTGGAACGCAGCCTATCGCTAGGCTTTGACATGCGTGAAGAGCCTTTGCCGGTTGTTCCAGCAGCGCATTACACCTGTGGTGGTGTCAAAGTGAATGATGTAGGAGAAACTGATGTGGCTGGTTTATATGCCGTAGGCGAAACTGCTTACACAGGCCTTCATGGTGCCAATCGTATGGCCAGCAATTCATTACTAGAGTGTTTGGTTTATGCCCAACTTGCGGCTGAAGATATCGAATCCAAAATTGCGCATGTCTCTATGCCTCGTGATATCGAAGATTGGGATGATAGTCGTGTTACCGATGCTGATGAAGAAGTCGTTGTATCGCACAACTGGGAAGAGTTGCGTCGCTTTATGTGGGATTACGTGGGAATTGTGAGAAGTAATAAGCGCCTCGCAAGAGCTCGACGAAGAGTTAACCTGCTTCGACATGAAGTCGCTGAGTATTACGCTAATTTTAAAGTCACTAATGACTTACTTGAGCTACGTAACTTATTAGATGTGGCTGACTTGATTATTCAATCTGCCCAGCGTCGTCGTGAAAGTCGCGGCTTGCACTACACCTTAGATTTTCCGCAGTTGGATGTTAATCAGTGTCAGCCTACAACGCTTATTCCGGACAATTACCGCCCGAAGGGTCAGAAGGTTTAAACGGTTGAACAAGCCAACGGCGTAATAACCAAAGGCCTTCTTCTGTGCAATTTCTCTGAGTAGCCCACACGGTGTAGCGCTTACGCTTAGTTCTCAATGTGACATGCGTCAGATTCTCCGTAAGGATCTTGACTGAGCGTCCAATGATGGGCTCCATCGCATCAAGTCGAGTGCCAATTTTTGCCGTTTTACCATCGAGATCGATAAAAGCTTCCTCGGCACCAAGACCATTGGTTAGGTGATCAGCCATCCAAACAAACATGGCGCTGATCACTATCAAGAAGAGTTTGAGCTGTAATGTCCATTGAATGGGCCATATAAGAAAAGCAATCAACATCACCAAGCTGGCAATAAATGCTCGGTGCATTGGATCTTTGCTTACTTTAACCAGTTGCGCGTGCATTTAGGCTCGATGTGCCGCGGAGAATAAACGATAGAAGTTATCGGTTGTGATGCGACCCACCTCCTCTGCCGTCATGTTACGCAGATCACCAATCTTCTCTGCGACATAACGTACATACAACGGCTGGTTGGGCTTGCCGCGATGCGGTACCGGTGCCAAATATGGCGAGTCAGTTTCAATGAGCATACGATCAAGCGGTACTTTCTGTGCTACTTCCTGTAGCTCAACAGCATTTTTAAACGTCACAATCCCAGAGAAAGAGATGTAGAAGCCCATTTCCATGGCGGCTTGAGCCATCTCCCAAGTCTCCGTGAAGCAATGCATAACGCCACCGACCTCTGCTGCCTCTTCTTCTTGAAGAATGCGAATAGTGTCCTCACGCGCTTCTCGGGTATGAATGATTAACGGCTTCTTAGCGATTTTTGCCGCTCGGATATGGGTTCGGAAACGTTCGCGCTGCCACTCTAAATCACCTTCAACTCGAAAGTAATCGAGGCCCGTTTCGCCGATAGCGACATTTTTGGGATGTTTGGCTAGCTCAACAAGCTCACCTACGGTGGGCTCTCGTCGGTCATCATCACAGGGATGGACGCCAACCGAAACGGACACGCCAGCTTGTGTCTCTACAGCAGCCAACATCTCAGGATAGCTCTCAAGATCGATAGAGACACACAGCATGTGGTGAATATCCGCCTCAAGTGCGGTATCAATAAGTTCAGATAAGTTATTGTTTTTAGATAGATCTAACCTATCTAAATGGCAATGAGAATCGACCAGCATAAGATTACATAGTGTGAGTAAGACGATCTGATTTTAAAGCACCGCCAAGGTATGCCTCAATCTTATTGCGCAAAGCGTTGCCCTCGTCACCTTGAAACTGCAAACCTACGCCGGCTGATTTATTGCCCTCAGCACCCACAGGGGTAACCCAAACAACTTTACCGGTGATAGCGATGGCATCAGGTTCATCCATTAATTGAAGAAGAAGATAGACTTCATCATCAAGCGCGAACGCCTTAGAGGTGGGGATAAACAGACCACCGTTTTCTACAAACGCCATGTAATTGGCTTGTAACGTAGTTGTATCCTTAATGGAGAATTTTAAAAAATCGTGTCGATCCGCTGGGCTCATGATGGCTTCCTTGGTCGAGTTAACGCTAACCAGCTCACAATGAGCTTTTCATACATCATTTGTGCATTAAGGTTATGCGCTTGTTTCATGCGTAATGTCTGGATTTCATCAATAAAACGAAATAGTGCGTCCTGCTCACAAACCGCCGCTATTTGTAAATAAGTAGACGAGCTATCGGGCAAATAACGGAAATCTTCAACACCGGTAGCTAAATAGCGCGTTAAATCGGCAAATATCCTTGCTAAGTCATCAAAAATGACTGAATTTTCCTCGCCAGACCAGATTTCAGCGATAGAAATAGGGTTAGCGGCACGTTGAGCTACCTGGAGTAGGTTTTGTAGCCTTTCCGAGGCTGCAGCGACACGTTCAGAGTGCTCTAACGCCAGCAATGGTGCGCCACCGGTAAAGGCTAAGGCCTGAGATGCGAGGGAGGTATCGAGTTGCGATTCCAGCCACTCTGAAGCGATCTCATGAGGTATTTGACGGAAGTCTAAACGTTGGCAACGACTCAAAATGGTCGCGGGTAACCGTTTGAGCGCGTGAGTCACCATCAAGATTTGTGTCGATGGCACAGGCTCTTCAAGGGTCTTCAGTAAAGCATTTGCAGATGCGCGATTCATCGCTTCTGCGGGAGAAATAATGACGACACGCTGCTTGCCATTTTGCGTGGTCTTGCCTGACATCTCGATCAGATCACGGATGGCATCAATTTTGATGGCCTTGCCCTTCTCTTCAGGAGTAATCAGGATGATGTCAGGGTGGGTACCTGCTTTTTGCAACGAGCAGCTCTTACAATTGCCACAGGGTGCATCAGCTATCGAAGACTGGCAGGTCATCGCAGTGGCAAGATGCTCAGCAAATCGTTGTTTGCCTATACCTTCTGCCCCATTGAGTAATAAAGCATGCGGCATCGTGTCTTGCTGAATGCGCTTCACAATGTGATTCCATTGGGATTGTTGCCAAGGTAGCAGCGCAGTCATGCGTTTACGAAAGCCTCTATGGCCATCTTTACTTGTGCTTGTACGTTGGTTAAGTCTTGCGAAGCATCAATAACTTTTACTCGTGATGGCTGTTCTGCCGCGATACTGAGATAGCCTTGACGGATACGCTCAAAAAAATCCCATGCTTCACTTTCAAAGCGATCCGGTGCTGAACGTTTACCCGCACGTTCCATACCTACTTCAACAGGTAAATCCATTAATAAGGTGAGATTTGGGCGTAATGTGCCTTGAACCCAGGTCTCTAGGCCAGAGATCTTCTCTAAAGGAATTCCTCTGCCATAGCCCTGGTAGGCATAAGTTGCATCGGTAAAGCGATCACATAAAACCCACTTGCCATCATCTAACGCAGGCTTAATTTTTTGCGCAATATGCTCTGCACGTGCTGCAAACATCATGAGTAACTCTGCGTCATCACTCATCCCGGTATGTTTGTGACCTAAAAGCAGATTCCTGAGGTCCTCACCAAGATCTGTACCGCCAGGCTCACGGGTGTGAATTGCTTTGATGCCTTGATGCTCAATGACTTCTGTAACCACCTGCATACAGGTCGTTTTCCCTGCACCTTCAATGCCTTCAACAGTGATGAATTTTCCAGTCATTTTTTTAATTGATATTTTCTGACAGCTTTATTGTGTTCTTCGAGGGTTGCAGAAAAAGCATGCTCGCCATTTCCCTTTGCAACAAAGTAGAGGGTATCACCATGTTCGGGGTTAACGGCAGCTAACAATGCGTCATATCCCGGTAAGCAGATCGGGGATGGCGGCAGCCCTTTTTGCGTATAAGTATTGTATGGCGTTGGTGTACGCAGATCTTTGCGGCGGATATTGCCTTTGTAGGCGTCTCCCATGCCATAAATAACCGTAGGATCAGTTTGCAGCTTCATGTTTTTTTGAAGTCGACGGTTAAAAACGCCTGATATTTGTCCTCGCTCAAAAGCCTGACCAGTTTCTTTTTCAATAATTGACGCCAAGGTCAATGCTTCATATGGTGATTTAAGCATGAGGCCATCAGCACGCGTTGACCATGCCTGCTGCAGCTTTTCTTTCATGCGCGAATAAGCGCGTTTAAACAGCTCAATATCGGACGTACCTTTGGTGAAGTGGTAAGTGTCTGGAAAGAATTGACCTTCATGATGAATATCTTCACCCGCAATGGTTTGCATAATGCTGTGATAGTTCACATCCGTTTGTTTAATCATTGGATGCGCTTTAACCGCTGCAATAAAGTCTTGAGTCGTGGAGCCTTCGATAATCGTTATCTGATGGTCAATGACATCACCATGAACCATTTTTTCCGCAAGCTCAACCAGATTAGATTTTGGGGATACTTCATATTCCCCGGCATGAAGCTGGCGAGAAATGTCACTTAGTCTTACATACCAGTAAAACAAATCCGCGTGCTCTGTAATCCCTTTCTTTTCAAGTTTAACGCGGATATCGCCTAGGTAATCCCCGCGTGCAACCTCAAAGGTTGTCGATATATTTAAAGGTTCATGCAGGGCTTGATACCACTGTGCAGCGCTTATACTAATGGCAAGCAACAGTAATGCAATAAATACCAAGAAGCGATTTTGTAAAAGCTGCATTAGAGAGCGATTTCTTGAGCGCGCTGCATCCAAGAAGGTAATTCAGGTGTGGGAAATGTCAGCTCATCTATTGATTTAACTGCATGAACACCTATGAGTGAATTTGTTATACAAATAGCAGTAGCTTGCTTGAGTTGTTTCATAGTGATTGATGTTTCGGCAACGCTGACGCCAGCTTCAGTCGCTTGCGCGAGCAGCTCAGTTCGCATAGCGCCAACAATGCCCGCTTTATCAAGCATCGGTGTGAACCATTGATCGTTGAGGTGAATAAAGATATTGGCGCTTATGCATTCAACGACATGGCCATCAGTATCTAAAACAATGGCCTCATCAAATTCATTGGGCAGCAAGCGCTTTGCCAAGACCTGCTCAAGACGATTAAGGTGCTTCATGCCCGCAAGCAATGGTTGCTTAGCTAATTGAATTGAGCTAACAGTCGCTTTGATTGAGTAATTAGGGTCGTTATAAAGCTCAGCAGAGGGCCAATCATTGACTTGAAGTATGGTGTTAGCCTCAACCCCTACTCTGGCATATCCCTGTGATGCGCTTCCAGCAGTTACAATCAGTTTGAGTACAACCCTGTCTCTATTGATTTGTAGAGCATCGATGAGTGCTTTGACTTCACTTTCATCGGGACACGCGATGCCCAGCCGCTCGCAGCCATCTTGAAGACGAAAAAAATGGCGCTCCCACAAGCGTGGGACGCCATTTATAACGGCGATAGTTTCAAAGAGACCATCACCAAATTGAAGACCGCGATCCTTACCGAGGGTTGGATCAGCGGCTAGACCATTGATCCAGGTCTGAGTCATGGTTTAACTCAATCCTTCCAACGACGGAAAACGAGACTGCCGTTAGTGCCACCAAAGCCGAATGAATTCGAGATGGCCACATCAAAGCTTGCATCACGCGCAGAATGAGGAACGTAATCAAGGTCACATTGCTCATCCGGGTTATCAAGATTGATTGTAGGTGGCATAACTTGATCGCGAAGCGCCAAAACAGTGAAGAGTGCTTCAGCACCACCTGCTGCACCGAGCATGTGACCTGTCATTGATTTGGTTGAGCTAACACATAGTTTATAAGCATGATCACCGAAGGCGCGTTTTGCGGCCATGGTTTCAGCAACGTCACCTGCAGGTGTCGATGTACCGTGTGCATTGATGTAACCAACTTCCTCTTTGTTAACGCCAGCATCTTCTAGTGCTAACAACATACATTCAGATGCACCCTCACCGCCTGGCGATGGAGATGTCATGTGATATGCGTCAGAATTCATTGCTGAACCCACTAACTCAGCATAAATCTTTGCGCCACGTGCTTTCGCATGCTCAAGCTCTTCAAGCATAACGACACCAGCACCATCAGATAGAACGAAACCATCACGGTCACGATCCCATGGGCGGCTTGCTGCTTGTGGGTCATCGTTACGTGTCGATAATGCACGGGCTGCCGCGAAACCACCCAATCCTGTAGGAGTGGTTGCAAACTCAGAGCCACCAGCAACCATGGCATCAACTGTGCCGTACTGGATCATGCGCATTGCATCGCCAATATTGTGAGCACCTGTAGAGCAAGCAGAAACGATAGAAATGTTCGGACCTTTAAGACCAAACATGATCGACAAGTTACCTGCGACCATATTGATAATATTGGCAGGTACAAAGAAAGGTGAAATCTTGCGGGGGCCGCCTTTCAAATAAGCGCCGTAGCCGTTTTCGATACCACCAATACCACCGATGCCTGAGCCTACGGCCACACCGATTCGCTTTGCATTTTGTTCGGTAATCTCGATACCACTATCTTTAATTGCCTGAATACCCGCAGCGATGCCGTAATGCTGGAATGGATCCATTTTTTTGGCATCTTTTTTCGAGATGTAATCTTCAAGTGGGAAGTCATAGATTGGACCACCGAAATGAACACTGAATGGTTCGATTTCCATGTGGGTAATTGGCTTAATGCCGCTCTTACCCTCTTTGATGTTATTCCAGCCTGTTTCGACATCGCAGCCGACAGGAGAAATAAGACCTAAGCCAGTTACGACAACTCTTCGTTGATTAGCGTAAGACATGGGAGATTACCCTTTTATATTTTGATCGTATAAAAACGAAAGCCGCAGAGTTGAAAGTTCAACTCTTACGGCTTTGCTAGCATCAAACGTGATTAGCTGTTCGCATTCACGTAATCGATAGCTTGCTGAACGGTAGTGATAGTTTCAGCTTTGTCGTCTGGAATCTCAGTTTCAAATTCCTCTTCCAACGCCATTACCAATTCAACGGTGTCCAGTGAGTCCGCGCCTAGATCGTCAACGAATGAAGCCTCATTGGTTACTTCGTCTTCTGCAACACCTAGCTGCTCAACTACAATCTTCTTTACGCGTTCTTCGATAGTGCTCATTTAAAAGTTTCCTCCAAAAGTGCGTAGTTTTAAATATTACGCATTAGGCACGTATTCTAATGGCAAAACGTCCATCTTCATAGGGTTTTGCTTAGATTACTTACCTCATTAAATAGATATTAAAAATCAGTGTCTTAGCGTGGCTTAAGACATGTACATACCACCATTCACATGAATGGTTTCGCCAGTGATATATGCCGCTGCATCAGAAGCTAAAAATCCAACGGTTGCCGCGATCTCATGTGCCTGACCTAAGCGCGCCATTGGGATGGCTGATAGCAGTGCTTCTTTCTGCGCATCAGGCAACTCTTTAGTCATATCGGTGTCAATAAAACCGGGGGCAACAGAGTTGACAGAGATGCCGCGTGAGCCAACTTCTTGAGCTAATGATTTAGTGAAGCCAACCATGCCAGCTTTAGCTGCAGAGTAGTTTGTTTGACCTGCATTACCACTAGCACCAACAACTGAAGCAATGTTGATAATGCGACCTGTCTTCGCCTTCATCATTGGACGCAAACAAGCCTTAACAACTCGGTACAGTGATGTCAGATTGGTATTAATTACTGCATCCCATTCGTCAGTTTTCATGCGCATCAATAAATTGTCCCGTGTAATGCCGGCATTATTCACGAGTACGGTGATAGCGCCGTATTCCGAAGTGATTTTTTCGATAACAGACTCAACGGATTCATCATCAGAGACATCAAGCATCATGCCCTGTCCAAGAATGCCAGCTTCCTTCATGTACGCAGAGATCGCATCTGCACCACCTTCTGAGGTAGCTGTACCGATAACGGTCATGCCCTGCTTACCTAATTGTTCGGCAATTGCCTTGCCGATACCGCGGCTTGCGCCAGTTACTAATGCAATTGTTGAATCAGCCATTGATGCTCTCCAATGCTTTTTCTAGAGACGCTGGGCACAAAACCGGCAGCGCACTTAAAGATTTATCAATACGTTTACACAACCCCGACAGCACTTTGCCTGGGCCTGCTTCAATAATAGTTTCTACACCTTCATCAGAGATGTACTCGATGGTTTCAACCCAACGCACGGGGCTATAGAGCTGCTCTGCAAGACCTGTTTGTATCGCTGATATATCAGAGGTGCTTGCTACGTTGACATTCTGGATGACAGGAATAGTCGGTGCATTAAAAGACATGCCGCTCATCATGGCAGCGAGCTGCTCAGCGGCTGGCTTCATCAATGCGCAATGTGATGGCACTGATACATCAAGAGGTAATGCGCGTTTAGCACCGGCTTCTTTTGAAAACTCAATAGCACGCGAAATCGCAGCTGCATTACCTGCAATAACTACTTGCCCCGGCGAATTAAAGTTAACCGCTGAAGCCACTTCACCTTGTGCAGCTTGTCCACAAACGTCGCGAACTTGATCGTCGGTTAAACCTAAAATCGCTGCCATAGCCCCTTGGCCAGAAGGTACAGCGGTTTGCATGAATTCACCTCGCGCTGCGACAAGCTTTACCGCATCCGCAAAATCAATCACACCACTTGCCACCATGGCGGTGTACTCACCTAAGCTGTGGCCTGCCAGCATCTCAGGGCGCTGATTGGTTTGCTCTTGCAGCACGCGCCAAACAGCAATGCCTGCGGTCAGCATGACAGGCTGAGTATTCGCGGTCATGTTGAGCTCTTCTGCAGGCCCCTCTTGTGACATCACCCAAAGGTTTTTGCCCAGCGCATCACTCGCCTCTTCAAATGTCGCTTTAACTAAAGGATAGGCTTCAGCCAAGTCGGCTAGCATGCCTACCGATTGAGAGCCTTGACCCGGGAACGTCACTGCAAAATTCGTCATATTAAAAATCTTCGTGAATTAGAATTTAAGAAGAACCGAACCCCAGGTGAAACCACCACCAAAGGCTTCGAATAAAACGGTTTCGCCGCGCTGAATACGTCCATCGCGTACAGCAACATCAAACGCTAATGGCACAGACGCCGCGGATGTATTTCCGTGCTTATCGACTGTCACAACTACGTTATCCATACTCATGTTTAGCTTACGAGCAGTAGCATTAATGATGCGAATATTCGCTTGGTGTGGCACCAACCAATCAATGTCAGTTTTCTTCATCTGATTAGCTGAGAGCGTTTCATCAACGATACGACCGAGTGTATTAACCGCCATCTTAAATACTTCGTTACCGCGCATATGTACCTTGTCAGCTTCACCAAGGTCTAATTCGATATTGTAACCGCGAGATGGGCCCCCAGGTACATGTAACAAATTTTCGTAGGCACCATCTGCATGTAAATGCGTTGAGAGAATGCCGGTTTCTTCAGAGGCTTCTAGAACCACGGCGCCAGCACCATCACCAAACAAAATACAGGTGCCGCGATCAGTCCAATCAACTAAGCGTGAAAATGTTTCGGCACCGATAACCAATGCGCATTTATGCGTACCTGATTTAATAAATTTTTCTGCCGTAGCAATGGCGTAAACAAAGCCCGTGCAAACCGCTTGGATATCAAACGCTGTGCAGCCATGGATGTCTAGACGCTGCTGCAGCAAACAGGCAGTGCTGGGGAAAACTTTATCGGGTGATGTTGTCGCTAAAACAATCAAGTCGATATCTTCAGGTTTCTTACCTGAGGCTTCAATTGCTTTTAGTGCTGCTTGTTCTGCGAGATCGACAGTTGTTTCACCCTCTGCAGCAATGTGACGTTGCTTAATGCCGGTACGTTCAGTGATCCACTGGTCACTGGTATCCACCATTTTTTCGAGTTCGTGATTTGTACGAACATACTCGGGAAGGTAGCTGCCTGTTCCAGTGATTCGTGCGTACAACGTCATTCAGTAGACCTTATCCTTTAAGTCGCGCGCTTACCTGTTCTGAGATACGCGCCGCGACATTGGCTTCAACTTCTTTTCGAGCAATACCAATAGCGTTAGCAAATGATTTTGCATCCGCTCCACCATGACTCTTAATAACGATACCGTTGAGTCCCAGTAAGCTTGCACCATTGTACCTGCGTGGATCGATGCGTCGAGCTAAAGCTTTCAATACGGGCATCGCAATAAGAGCTGAAATTTTGGTGAATAAATTACGCTTAAACTCGACACCCAAGAAATGTTTGATCATTTTGGCAACGCCTTCAGCACTTTTCAGCGCCACATTGCCGATATAGCCATCACAAACGATCACATCAAAATCGCCACTAGTGAATATGTCATCACCCTCAGCATAGCCTTTGTAATTTAGGTGACTCTCTTTCAATAGCTCGTGAGCCTTTTTGACTTCTTCGATGCCCTTGATTTCTTCTTGGCCAATATTCAGTAGCGCAACACGAGGTGAGTCTTTGCCCTCGAGAGCAGTAACTAACTCAGAGCCCATGACAGCAAATTCATATAAGTGCTGTGCGCTTGAATCAATATTGGCGCCTAAATCGAGCACGTGGCAATGACCACCAGTAGACGGTAGCGCACTACAAATTGCCGGGCGATCAACACCGGGAATAGTTTTTAAAACAAAGCGTGCTGTTGCCATTAAGGCGCCGGTATTGCCCGCACTAACGCAAGCATCAGCCTCACCCTCTTTAACAAGGTTGATGGCAACACGCATGGAAGAGTCTTTTTTGCCGCGAAGCACTTTAGATGGTAATTCATCCATCTCCACCA
>CBFHYJ010000038.1:0-16103 GCA_965659945.1 Sedimenticolaceae bacterium
TCATCAGAGCCAGCATGCCCGACACGGTGGTCGCCATGATGGCCTGAGTGCGTCCCTTCATCACCCAAGCGATTAGGGCTTTCATACAACTACTCGGTAAAACCGAACGGATGTCGCTTTTAACGACATCACACTCACCAGCCGATTAATGACTGTCTGAGTAAGGCAACAACGCCAAGAAGCGCGCACGCTTCACAGCAGTAGCCAACTGACGTTGGTACTTAGCACTGGTGCCAGTGATACGACTAGGAACAATCTTGCCGTTTTCGGTGATGTTCTGACGCAAGGTGTTTAGATCTTTGTAATCAATCTTGATACCTTCAGACGCGAAACGACAACCTTTACGACGACGGAAAAAACGTGACATCGAACTCTCTCCTTAATTAACTAGCTGCAGCTTCAGGTGCATCCTTCTTGTCGTCTTCTTTCATCAAAGGCGACGCCTCAGTTACCGCCTCATCGCGACGGATAACCAAGTTACGGATGACCGCATCATTGAAGCGGAACAAGGTTTCAAGTTCAGTCAAAGCTTCACCAGTCGCTTCGATATTCATCAACACATAGTGTGCTTTGTGAACTTTATTGATTGGGTAAGCCAACTGGCGACGACCCCAATCTTCTAGACGGTGAATTTTACCGCCGGCAGTTTCAATTACCGACTTGTAGCGGTCTACCATTGCTGGCACCTGCTCACTCTGGTCAGGGTGGACCAGGAACACGATTTCGTAATGACGCATTGTAGCTCCTTACGGGTAAAAGCCTCCCACACTGTGTGGTGAAGCAAGGAGTGCCGGCCCAGAGGACCGACGAGAGCGCGAGATTCTAGATAAACGCCTTATAAAATGCAAGCTTAGCGGCGCTGACGAACCGCTTCGTAGAGCGTGACGCCCGTCGCGACCGACACATTCAGACTTTCGACCTGCCCCTGCATGGGTAAACGCACCAATTGGTCGCATTGTTCAGCCGTCAAGCGGCGCATACCCTCACCTTCTGCCCCCATTACCAGCGCTAGCGCACCGGTTAGATCCGCCTGGTAGAGCTCGAGATCGGTCTCGCTAGTGGTGCCAACCACAAAAATACGAAAATCATCCTGCAGATGTCGCAAGGTTCGCGCCAGATTAGTCACCTGAACAAACGGCACTGTTTCCGCTGCACCACTCGAGACCTTTACGGCTACCGGGGTCAGCCCAACCGATTTATCCTTTGGTGCAATCACCGCATCCACCCCCGCACCATCTGCCGTGCGCAAACAAGCGCCAAGGTTATGCGGATCGGTCACGCCATCAAGGACCAATAATAAAGGTGGGTGATCGAGGTTATTCAGCAAGGTATCGAGATCATCTTCAGTCTGAGCAGCAGGGGCTTGGGTACTGATCACCACACCCTGATGGTTAGCGCTACCGGCTAGCTTCTCGACAGTTTTCTTATCACTCGCCGTCAGCGGAACACCGAGCTTTTTGGCGTCATCTAAAACAGCATTTAAACGACGATCTTTGCGTGTCGCGTCATAAATAATTTCATTAATGCGCTCACGACCAAACTTCAGCGCTGAGCGCACTGCATGCACACCGGCAACCCATTGTTGCTTATCGCCCATGACTTAATGGTTACCTTTTTTAGCCTTTGTTGCCGCACGCTCTTTCTTACCCGGGCGACCTTTACGCTTTTTTCCTTTGCTCGCTTTCTTTTTGCTGGTCTTCTTTTCATCCGAGTCAGAACGCGATCCCCATGGGTTTTTGCTCGGCTTTTTTGAACCTGGTTGAGAACGTGGCGGGCTATCAACACGCAGCTGATCAGCTGGCACACCATGAATCATCTTAACTTTTTTCTTGGTAGGCTCTGGGCTATTACCATCGTCGAGTACAAAGTCGATCTTACGATCTTCCATATTGACCGCTGCAACTCGCACCTTAATACGATCACCCAAACGATAGACCTTGCCAGAACGCTCGCCGGTCAAACGATGACCGATAGGATCGAAAATAAAGTAATCACGATCAAGCGCGGTGATATGAATCAAGCCAGTGATGAAAACCTCATCCAGCTCGACAAACAGACCAAAGCTGTTCACACCGGAGATCGTGCCTTGGAAACTTTCGCCCACCTTATCGAGCATGAAGTAACATTTAAGGGCATCAGCCGAGTCACGTGAGGCATCATCCGCACGACGCTCACAAAGTGAACAGTGCTCCCCCATATGGGCTAAATCTTTATCCGAGTAAGCAAACCCTTTTGCCGAACCATTTCGAAGCACATGACGAATCGCACGATGCACCATCAAGTCAGGGTAACGACGTATCGGTGAAGTGAAATGCGCGTATGCTTGAAATGCCAAACCAAAGTGACCAACATTTTCATCGGTATACACCGCTTGCATCATTGAGCGAAGCAGCACGGTTTGAATCACATGGTAATCCGCACGTGTTTTCACTTGTTCAAGTAGCTCGGCATAATCTTTTGCCGTTGGCTCAAGACCACCCTTCAATGACAAACCCAGTTCGCGTAAAAATTGCCCCAAGTCCGACAACTTCTCTTCACTTGGGCGCTCATGCACACGGTACAAGGCCGGTATTTTGTTCTTCAACAAGAAGCGTGCTGCAGCAACATTAGCCGCCAACATGCACTCTTCAATTAAACGGTGTGCATCATGACGTACCAGTGGTACCACTTCAGCCACCTTACCGTTCTCATCAAATTTAAAACGGGTTTCGGTGGTATCAAAATCAATCGCACCACGCACCGCACGCGCCGCATAGAGCACTTTATAGAGACCGTGCAGATCTTCGAGATGCGGCAACACGTGTGCAAATTCATCTTTAAGCGCCTGATCATTATCAATCAGCATCGCGCCCACTTGGTCATAGGTCAGACGCGCATGCGAATTCATCACGCCTTCAAAGAAACGCGAGCGGAACATCTTGCCTTGTGGATCAAAGTACATCTCACAGACCATGCATAAACGATCAACCTTAGGGTTAATCGAACAGAGTCCATTCGAGAGCACCTCCGGCAACATCGGCACTACGCGATCAGGGAAATACACTGAGGTACTGCGCAGATAAGCCTCTTTATCTAACGGTGAATCTTTTTCAACATAGGCAGAGACATCGGCAATCGCCACCAATAAGCGCCAGCCTTTTGCCGTCTTTGCACAAAAGACCGCATCGTCGAAGTCACGCGCATCCGCACCATCAATCGTCACCAACGGCACATCACGTAGATCCTCACGACCTTCTTTCGCTTTCTCGGGCACCTCAGCGGTCAAGCCTTCAATTTGTTTCAGCAGATCCTCTGGCCAATCATGCGGAATGTCATGACTACGAATCGCAACCGCAGTCTCCATACCAGGTGCATACTGATCACCTATGACATCAATCACATTACCAATGGCCTGACGCCAAGGCGTTGGATGTTCATCAATGGCAACTTCCACCATTTGGCCATTCTTGCCGCCCTTTAAATTCTCCGGCGGAATAAGCACTTGCTGGGTAATACGCTTGTTGTCGGGCAACAAGAAAGCAACACCGCGGTCGATCTGCAAACGACCAACAACCTTGTTAAAGGCGCGTTCCAATACCTCGATGATTTGACCTTCTTCACGACCACGTCGATCAATACCGGAGACTTGCACCACCACATGATCACCGTGCCAAACGCGACGCATTTCACGCGGGCCTAAAAACAGGTCATCACCATTTGCATCATCACGTTTTAAAAAACCAAAACCATCTGGATGACCAATAACACGGCCCACGATCATGTCTTTGTTATTCACCGGGCAATAGCCACCACGTCGATTACGGATCAACTGACCATCACGGGTCATCGCATTCACACGGCGAGAAAGACCCTCTGTTTGCTCTTCATCAATATCCAAGGTGTACATGAGCTCTTTAAAACTCATGGGACAACCTTGCTCGGCGATCACTTCTAAAATGAACTCTCGACTGGGAACAGGATTTTCATAGGTATCCGCTTCACGTTGCGCTTGCGGGTCATTTAATTCGGTGCGAGACACCTTTTTTTGCTTTGCCACTCATCAGGCCTTTTACTACGATTTATGGCCCTTATTGTAGCGTTGACACACCTAGTTTGTCGCTGTAAGTTACGCGCCCTCAACACCCCTGCCCAGGTGGTGAAATTGGTAGACACGCCAGCTTCAGGTGCTGGTGGCCGCAAGGCCGTGGAGGTTCAAGTCCTCTCCTGGGCACCAGTTTTGATTCTCCCTCTTATATTATCTAAGCAATACACTTAAAATTATTTTGCCTTTGGAGCAAAATTTTTCTTGCGCAAAAACAAAAAAAGTTGAAGATGCGCTTGCTCGCTATTTGAGCAGAAACTTTAGGTGATTTTCCCGTTAGTGACCCGGCGTCTTGTTTGTCTAGACGTGTCTGAGCGACGAAAGACAAACAACAAAGAGACGACCGTGTTGAATACTATTCGCCCACGATCAGAAGGTGACTTCTGGTTAGCACAGGCAGGTGGCATTTCGCCTGCAATGCTTTTCAGCCCTACTCGCGTTCGCGAGACTTGGCGCGCACTTCAGGCAGCATTGCCCGGCGTGACCATGTACTACGCTTTTAAATCTAACCCTTACAATGGTTTATTGACCACCTTGGTTGATGAAGGCGCTTGCTTTGATGTTGCCAGTGCACCCGAGATTCAGGCTTTGGTGCCATTGGGTGTTTCAACTCAGCGCATGATTCATACCCATCCAATTAAAACCATCGTCGATCTTGAGACCTCAATTGGCCTTGGAGTGACCACCTTTGTCGTCGATAACTTGGATGAACTTTGGAAGATCGCACCTTACCGCCACGACATTACCGTGATGTTACGCTTAGCCTTTGTGGCACCTGATGCACCTATCGACCTGTCACGTAAATTTGGCGCGCAGCCAGAAGATGCGATGAACATTCTGCAGATTGCTCAGCAGATGGGCATCACCGTGGATGGCCTTTGCTTCCACGTTGGCTCGCAAGCTCAAAGTGCTGACACACACCGCTTGGCATTATTGAAAACTGTAGAGATTGCACAAGAAGCTGCAGACCTTGGCATTGCTAACATCGAACGTATTGATATGGGTGGCGGCTTCCCTGCCAACTATTCAAACAAGCCAGTCAACTTTGAAGCCTTCTGCGCACCTATCCGTGAAGCCATGGCCTCAGTGCCTTCACACATTCGCTTGATGGCAGAGCCTGGCCGTGCGATTTCAGCACCGAGCATGACATTAGTTGCACGCATCATTGGCCGCTCAAAGCGTCAAGATGACACCTGGTGGTACTACATGGATGACGGTGTGTACGGCGCTCAATCTGGCCGCATCTTCGACCACATCGATTACCCAATGACCATCTTCACCGAAGAAGGTGGTACGCCGGGTCGTGCGATATTTGCAGGCCCAACCTGTGACAGCATCGACCGCTTTGGTGATACCGAACTACTCCCTGAGCTTTCCATTGGTGACGTGATCGTTATCCATGAAATCGGGGCTTACAGTATTGCCACCGCATGTAACTTTAACGGCGTTGCGCCACCGGTAATTATTGACCTGAAAGACGATAGCAACGTGGTTCGCCTATTCGCCTAAGCGCTGAGGAAATCGTCTCCTCCTCTCACTTGGCAAAACAAAAAAGCCCGCTTTCGCGGGCTTTTTCTATTTCATAAAACCGTTTTACTAAATACAAAGCCAAACTTAAGAAAACACTTGCCTAGCCGAACTAACGAAAATCTTTAAGTATTATCATTAATATGCCACTAGACACCCGCACACTATTGGTTGCCTTAAGATCATCATCGTTACGAGATGAGCTAAAGGTACATTATCAGCCCATCATTCGATTAAGAACCGGAACGATTATTGGCTATGAGGCCCTACTTCGTTGGCACCATCCTAAGTTAGGCATGATACCCCCCCGATATATTTATTCCTTTTGCGGAACAACATGAACTCATCTTCGAAATTACCCAGATAGTCTTTGACAAGGTATTGCGTGATCAATCGTGTTGGAACCATGAAAAGAACACCTTAATTTCCCTAAATGTTTCGGCCGCCTCTTTGACCAGTAATGATCTTTTAGAACTCCTTAGGCCACTGGTTTCTGATCCACAAATATCCAATAAACAAGTGATATTAGAAATCACCGAAACAGCCACACTGAGCAATCCCGAGAATGCCAAAAATCTAATAAATAAATTAAGTAAAAAAGGCTTCCGATTTGCTCTCGATGATTTTGGTACCGGCTACTCCTCTCTGACCAATCTTCGCGATCTACAAATTAATGAAATAAAAATTGATAAGTCATTTATTCAGGACCTCAATTATCAAACTCATGCTGATAAAGTTCTGATCGATGCCATCTTAAGTATTGCGCATGCCTTTGGCGCTATTGTGGTGGCAGAAGGCATTGAGACTGAAGAAACCCTTTTGCAACTCAGGTCTATGAATTGTTATGCGGGCCAAGGCTTCCTCTTTGCCAAACCCATGCCCGCCAATGCTATTGATGGCTGGTATGAGCAATGGCCTGCTCAATGGCAGCAATTTAATCATCAGAACAGCCACGCAGCTAGTTAAGAATCACAGGCAAAAAAAAACGCGCTAATCAGCGCGGGTAAAAAAGCCAACTCTTAGGAAAAAGACTGCTCGATCGTCTACAACTTTCACGACCTTCGCGGGAACTATTCAGTTGGTGGCCCTTAGGAGGAAACTTTACTCTACGGATGAAGAGCTCGCCTGAACAATCAGAAACATTAATGTAGGATTTTTCCTCGCCAGAACCCTAGGCAAAAAAAACCCGCAACCAAAGCTGCGGGTTAAATGCCCAGCTATACCAAGAGAAAACAACCAGTTAGCACTAGAGAGGCTAAATAGCGAGGTAATAGCGTCGCCCTTAGGAGGAAATACCACCATATTAGTTAATTCTAATAATAGCAAGAAAATATTTATTAACTCGAGCGCCGATTGTTTTACATACACATAAAAAAGCCGAGCTAAGCTCGGCTTTTTCCCTTAACCATCTGATTTAGAAGATTAAATTCATCATGGTGAGCATCACCACCAAAAACAAGATGGTCATAATGCCACCCGCCTTCATGAAGTCCGGTACACGGTAGCCCGCAGGACCCATGATCAAGGCATTCACTTGGTGCGTTGGGATTAAGAACGAGTTTGAAGTCGCAATCGCAACGGTTAGTGCATAGACCGCAGGGTCAGCTCCCACCTGAAGGGCAATATTGACTGCAAGCGGCACCAACAACACAGTTGCACCCACATTCGACATCACCAAGGTAAAGAAGGTCGCCAACACGGCAATCGCTGCTTGAATGATCCAAGGCGCTGCCCCGCCTGTGGCTGCCACAACCTCTTCTGCGATCCATTTTGCGGTACCGGTAGTTTCTACCGCCAAACCGAGTGGTATCAAGGATGCCAACAAGAAAACAGTCTTCCAACTGACCGCTTGGTATGCCTCTTCAATCTTCAGAACGCCTGAAAGCACCATACCGATGGCACCGGTTAACAACGCAATTGACAAACGGATATCAGTGAACAACACCATAAAAAGAGCTACAGCAAAGAACAAACCAGCCCAACGGACTTTGTTAGGACGCAGCTTCTCTGCACGTGGATATTCAGTGGTCACCACAACGAAGTTCTTATCGTCTTCGATACGCTCTAAACCAATCCAAGGGGTATGAACAACCAAGGTGTCGCCAGCTTGGAAAGCCATGTTGCGGATGTCATCACCCTCACGCATGGTCTCGCCATTACGATGCAAACCCACCAATGCTAAGCCGTAGGTTTTACGCATCCAGATATCACGTGCGCTCTTACCTACCAAATTTGAACCCGGTGGAATGACCACTTCTGCAATACCTGCTTTATTCGCAGCCAAAGCATCGGCAAAGGTGCGCAATGAATCACGCTTTTGCAGATCATATTTGGTCACGAAAGCATCTAGGTCACGTGGATCAGCAACGATGCCAAGCACCATACCCGCAGCAATACCGGTATCACGCGCCAAGGTACCAGGACCGATGTTTGATTCGCCCCCTGAGTACTTATTCGCAATGACACGAATGCGCTCAACACCTTCAATCTCATCAAGCTGCTTACCAATCAATGTACTGTTATCGGTAACCACAACCTCGGCAATACCGTAAGCCAAACCATAAACATCTTTAAAATAGGCCATTGGGTCTGAGCCTTTGGTGCTCGATTCGCTCTTGGTATTTGGCAATACAAAGCGGCCCGCCACGACGAAATAGATAATACCGGTCGCAACCAATGCAATACCCACAGGCGTTACTGAGAACAAGCTCCAGGTTTCCATCTGTTGCTCAACGGGCAACGCTTGGTTAGAAGTCAAGATCAAATCGTTCAACAAAATCAGTGGACTTGAGCCAACCATTGTCACGGTGCCACCCAAGATCGCACAGAAGCCCATTGGCATCAGCAAGCGAGACATTGGCAAACCCGAACGCGCAGAGATACGTGATACCACTGGTAAGAACAAGGCGGCTGCACCTACGTTCTGCATGAACGATGAAATAAAACCAACCGTCGCTGAGATGATCGGAATGATGCGGGCTTCTGTTGTGCCGCCCACCTTAAGAATAAAGGCCGCCACTTTGGTCATGATGCCGGTCTTATCCAAACCTGCACCAATGATCATGACCGCAATGATCGACATCACCGCGTTTGACGAGAAACCGTTAAACAATTTCTGGTTATCAACCAAGCCACCACTGAGCCCCATAAAAGGTGCCACTAAGGTAGTCAAACCTAAGATAACCATGACGGTTGCCGCTGCCACATCGACATCAACAACTTCAAATGCAAACAAATAAATCGTGAGTAAAAGAATGCCGGTTACCCATGCAATCTCAACCGTGGGAACCACTTTCGACAAAACAATCGCCATCGCTAAAAAAGCGATACCTGCAATACCTTTCTTCAAATCAAATGCAGCCATGTACTACTCTCCGGCGGATTTGCCGCCACTGCTGAGGTTTTAAAACATTATTATTCTTATAGGATTTTGAGCGGCGCATTCTACGCGCGAATGCCTTTTGATTAAAGTTGAGTCAAAATATCGCCGAAATCAGCTGTAATAACGCTATGGATTATTCAATTCTCAACGGCATCATCGTCCTTTTGAGCCTATCAGTCGTCTCTGTGGCGATGGTTAGACGGTTCAATCTACCGCCCATTCTCGGCTATTTGGCCGTGGGTGCCCTTTTTGGTGAGCACGCGATTGGTTGGATTCCCGCCTATCACGACATCGAATTCCTTGCCGAGCTCGGCGTTGTCTTCCTGCTGTTCATGATTGGACTTGAGGTCTCGATCGGTCATTTGATGTCGATGCGCCGCCTCTTACTCGGCTTGGGCAGTATGCAGGTATTGCTCTCGACACTCTCGACCATCACACTAGCCATGTGGATCGGCATGAGCTGGCAGGCGGCATTTGCCGTAGGTGGTGCTTTAGCGCTCTCATCTACCGCTATCGCAGTAAAGCAGCTGCAAGAACAGCTTGAGATCCACTCACGTCACGGTCGCAATTCGCTTGGCATCCTGCTGTTCCAAGATCTTTCTGTTGTACCTTTCTTGGTCGCGATCCCGATCTTAGCGAGCGGAAGCGATCAAATGGGCGTCGCGCTCGGTATTGCTTTTATTAAAGCGATAATCGCCTTCGGCATCATGTTTGCCATTGGCCACTGGTTATTGCGCCCCCTACTCAATTGGATCGCTGGTTATTACTCAGCCGAACTGTTCACCCTAGCGATTCTTTTGCTCGCATTGACCGCTGCATGGTCGACCCAGCAAATGGGATTGTCGCTTGCGCTTGGTGCCTTCCTGGCAGGCGTGATGCTTGCCGAAAGTGAATACCGCCATCACATCGAAATCGAGATTCGTCCTTTTCGTGATGTGCTTCTCGGCTTGTTCTTCATTTCAGTTGGCGCACAGCTTAATGTTCCCGGGGCACTCGAGCACTGGCAATGGGCACTTCTGCTTACTCTCGGTGTTGTCATCGGAAAAGGTGGCCTGATTGTCTTGTTAACTTGGTTCTTACAACGTGACTGGGGCGTTGCGCTACGCACCGGTATTGTCTTAGGCCAAGGTGGCGAATTTGGCTTTGCCCTTCTCACCTTAGCGTTAGCGAACAACATCGTTAGCAGTGATCAGATACAACCTATTCTCGCCGCGTTGGTGCTTAGCATGGCATTAGCGCCCCTACTGATTCGTCACAACGGCGCCATCGCAAAATGGGTAATCCCCGACTATCAATCGCAACGCGAAGAAAAAGCCATGGCGATCGCGGAACATGCTGACAACTTAGAAGATCATGTGATCATCGCCGGCTTTGGTCGTGTTGGTCAGAACTTGGCGCAGTTTCTTAAACATGAAGAACAAGCCTATCTCGCACTGGATGTTGATCCACGACTGATTAAAGATGCTTTTGATGCCGGCGAGCCGGTGCGCTATGGCGATAGCACACATCCTCAAACTCTCGAGATGGCCGGTATCCATCGTGCCGCCGCCTTGGTTATAACCGTGCATGAAGGTTATGTCATAGAACGCGTGTTGGAAGTGGCACGTAGCCTTAATCAAAAGCTACCCATCATCGTGCGTGTGCGAAATGAACAACAGATGGAAAAGCTACTGCAAATGGGTGCCTCTACCGTGATTCCCGAATCGCTAGAATCGAGCTTGCTGGTCGCTACGCGCACCCTAGAGCACTTGAATATTGATCGCGATGAGATTGACCTGCTGATCAGCTCAACCCGCTCTAAGCGTTATGCCGACCTAAGAGGCATCTTCCACGGCGAACCTCATCTAATTGATGAGCCGCTAAATGATTATGTGATGCGCGAGACCTTTGTCATCGAAGATAACTGCAGCTTCATCGGGCAGCGCTTAAGTCAGCTTGGACTAAGCCATAGCTACGTGAATATTGAGCTGATTCGCAATGAAGAAAACACCATGCTCGAGGCGACAGATCCCTTGGCTGCGGGGGACCGACTCATCCTGACTGGCACCAACAAGGCTGTCGAGCGTGCCCGAAAAGCTCTGCATAGCCAGCGGGCCATCAATTAGCGTCAACTCAGGTATAATCGCGCGCCAATTCTCAATTAACAGCACAGAGCACATGCAGTTCATCGAAACGCGCGGAAACGACGGCAAACGTCCAGCTAAAGTCCCTTTCTCACAGGCGATCCTAAATCCCATGGCATCGTTTGGCGGTCTTTATGTACCAGAGAAGCTACCTGAACTGGGCATGAGCTTCCTCGAAGCTCATCGCGATTCAAGCTATAAGACCATCGCCAAAGCGGTTCTCGATGCCTATGAGATCGATATTGATGCAGCGGTAATTGATCAAGCGCTGAGCTTGTATGACAAGTTTGATGATGGCAGCAACCCAGTACCGATTGTGAAGATTGGTGAGAAAACCTTTGTCTCTGAGCTATTCCACGGTCCTACCCGTGCGTTTAAAGATATGGCACTGCAACCGTTTGGTGTGGTGCTTTCAAGCTTGGCGCAAGCGCGCAACGAGAACTACCTCATTTTGGCAGCGACCAGTGGTGACACCGGTCCTGCGACGCTCGAAACCTTTAAGAATCGCGATAACGTCAAAGTCGCGTGTCTTTATCCAGATGGTGGCACCTCAGACGTGCAACGCCTACAGATGGTCACCGAAGATGCCGCCAACTTAAAAGTGATTGGCATTTATGGTGACTTTGACGATGCGCAATCAGCGCTTAAGTCATTGCTGTCATCCGATGCCTTCCATGCCAAGCTCGCAGAGAAAGGCACCAAGCTGTCAGCGGCAAACTCAGTTAATTTTGGTCGCATCATCTTCCAACAGATTTATCACATCAGCAGCTATCTCGATTTAGTTCACCAAGGTGCGATCACCCTAGGCGATAAGATTTATCTCAATGTGCCTAGCGGTAACTTTGGAAATGCCCTCGGTGGTTATTACGCGATGAAGATGGGCTTGCCCGTTGCACGCATTCTGATCTCATCAAACAGCAACAATGTACTGACCGATCTGATTAACACCGGCGCTTACGACCTAACGGGTCGTTCAGTGATTGCCACCACCTCACCGGCGATGGATATCCTTAAGTCATCAAACGTTGAGCGTGTTTTGTTTGATCTATTCGGCGCCGAGCGTACGCATGAGTTGATGGCGCAGCTCGATGCAGACAACCGTTACCAACTTAGCGATGCTGAGCTAGCTGAGCTACAAGCCATCTTTGGTGCCGATTATGCAAGTGATGAAGAAGTTGCGCGCTACATCAAAGAGACCTTTCAAGACGGCTACTTAATGTGCCCACACACGGCAACCTGCTTTAAAGCGCAAGAAACACAACAGAATGGTCACGCGACGGTGATCTATGCGACAGCCGAATGGACCAAATTTTCACCGACTGTTGCAGAAACCATTAGCGGGGAAGCCGGCAAAGGTGATGAGGAAGCTTTACAGCTGATTTCAGAAGCCTCTAAACAGCCTGTGCCGCCGATGATTGCGGCGTTGTTTAATAAACCCGTTGCTCAAGATACGGTTATCGACAAAACCGATATCGAAGAAACCGTCTTTGCGTTTATTTAAGCTGTTCTGACGAGTCGCTTGTTACAAGCGACTCGAGTACACGGGTTAACTCTTTCACACTCACTGGCTTGGACAGGTAGTCGTTCATCCCGTTGGCGAGATAGTGATCAATATCACCCTGCATCACGTTAGCGGTTAGCGCGATGATCGGCAATTCAGAGTTAACACCTGCCACTTCACCCTGACGAATCTTCTGTGTCGCTTCAATGCCATTCATGCCCGGCATCTGAATATCCATCAGCACTACATCTACCGTTTCTTTTTGTAAAAGCTCAAATGCCGCTTCTGCAGAGAGTGCTTTTTTAGCTTGAATACCCATCTTGGCTAACAACACCTCAACCACCATCAGATTGGTTTCAACATCATCAATCGCCAACACGGAGAGTTCACCTACTGAATTAATCTGACGTAACGGCTTTGGCATCAAGTTAACCTTTGGTTCCACTATATTTTCAACAACAGCAGCCGGCTTATCGGATGCTTTATTTAAAACAAGATCGACGGTAAAGATCGAGCCCTCACCTGATGTTGAATCGACATGGATATCACCTCCCATCAACTCAACCAGCTCTTTACTGATAGACAACCCCAAACCGGTACTTGGCACCGATTCATCGTGATCACCTTTACTAAAGCGTTGGAATAAACGCTGCGCTAGAGCCTGATCAATCCCTTTTCCAGTATCTTTAACCGCAAGCTGTACTTGGTACTGCGACTGAGCTTTCATTAATGCATTGATAGAAACGGTCACCGAGCCCTTGTCGGTGTACTTCAAGGCATTACCAATCAGGTTAAGTAGAATCTGACGTAAGCGAGTTTTATCGCCACACACGAGTAGCTCATCGGACGCCTGCTCTAGATGCACCTTCAGACCTTTACTTGCGGCACGCGCTTCAGACATCGCAACCACATCGCGAACCATCTGGCTTAAATCGAAATCCTCTGGTGCTAATTCAAGCTTTTGATTTTCGATTCGGGTTAAGTCGAGCAACTGATTCACTTGCGATAACAGCGTCTCAGCACCTTGCTCAATCAAACGAATTTGCTTGAGGGTTTCATCGTCTAGCGGCTTGTCCTTCAACACCTCAGCCATACCCTGAATCAAATTGATTGGGGTGCGCACTTCGTGGGATACATTTGCCAACATATCAGACTTCGCCCTGTTAGCCGCTTGAGCTGCTTGTAAGGCGTTTGCTTCAGCCTGCTTAGCGGCCCGTTCTTCGGAAATATCTTCAATCGAATAAATGATATCGAAGTGATTTGGATCTTCTAACATGGGCTTTCCGGTCAAACGAACCCAAATTGTTTCGCCATTTTTTTCAAGAAAGGCTCTTCAAAGGCAACAGGTTCACTCCTTTTCACCATGTTGGCAATAATTTCACCAACACGATCAAACAGCTCTTGGCTGACATGCCACAAGCGCGTATCCATACCGATGAATTCATCAAGCGGATAACCAAAAATCTCTGCGGCACGCTCATTCGCCCAAGCGACTTTTCGATCAACCGATCGATAGATACCAATTTGTGCATTCGACAGAATCGCTTGCTGCTCAGCACTTTGCTCCGCAAGCCTGCTTGATAGTTTCTTTTCTTCTGTCAGGTTACGCACCACCACAGCTGTTGAGGGACGTCCGCGATAATCAATATGCTGATAGGCCGAGTTATCAACCTCGAGTATCTCGCTATTTTTATGTCTAAGCTGACCTGAAAAATTCAACACGCCGGTTTCTTTCAGTTTATGGCGACGACGCTCTAACGCGAGTTCGTTTTCTTTGATCTCAGGGTCAACATCCACAATATTCAGCTGTAACATCTCCGCCTTGGTATAGCCCAGCATCACACAAATTGCTTCGTTACTGAACGTAATGCGACCGTGCTCATCAACCCAATAAAATCCTAAATTGCTGCTCTGTAGCGCATCAAAGTTACGTTGCAGGATGTTGGCCGCTTGATCTTTTTCATTTAGTGATTTTTGAATCACCCTTATATCTTGTCGCCATTCCTCAAATGCCGATCGCAGCTTAAAATTAAAAATAAAAAACAACGTAAAGGTGCCAAAAACAGTAGCCACAATCACAATACGCTCGCCAGTCTCCATTGGGTGATAGGACAGCTCATGTAAAGTAACTGCAAATACTGCAGCCGTGAAGAAAACCGACATTCGCGTAGGTAGGAAGAGCACCATGATAGTGCCGATGATGGGCGCAAGAAGATACAACTCGTGTTCATCAATACCTACATACAAAAAACCCAATAAAAATATTACCCAAACATACCGATGCAGGTTCGACTCAGGCCATTTATTAATCACAACCAACAAAGTAGATGAGATGAATAAGCCAGCCACAAGCGTCCAAAAGAACAGTGGCTGCATCCAATCAAAAAAATAAAGCTCACCAATCACGGCGGCCAAAGCACCTGGGATATAAGCTGCCGCAAGTTCTTTAAACGAGAACAGCGTTTCAGATCGGTAAACGAGGTTGGGTTGAGTTTTACTCATACAAAGATCCCTTTGTGAAGAATCGGTCCATCTAGTTTCAAGTATAACGGTCATTCCTCGCAAAACAAAAGAGACTAGGCATAAAAAAACGCAGCCGAAGCTGCGTTTTTCTCGTTAAGTAGCTTTAACCACCCAACAAGCTTGGTGCATCATCATTGGCATCATTGCCCTTACGGCGGCGACGGCGCTGATTGCCATTTCGGTTGCCATTCGCCTGTTGCGTACGGTTACCGTTGCCATTGCCGTTACCACCTCGACCACGACGCGCAATCTCGTTACCACCAGCAAGATACACCGCATCACGATTACTGTTATCGGACTGCATGGTATTGCCATTCACATCACCGTATTCATCGGTTTGAGTACGTGGCGCTTGGTTGCCCTGATTGCCTTGATGGTCATTACGACGCTGTTGCGGCTTGTTTTGACGCTTCTTTTTAGGCTTGGCACGTTGCTGACGTGGCTTTTGCTCGACGTTTTCATCCGACGATTCCGCTTCATCGCCCTGCTCTGCATCAGCATTGGCTTGACGCGGCTTACGCGGTGGATGCTCTTTACGCAGTGGCTCGGGCTCGATAGTTGGATCGACTTCGAAGCCTTCCACTTCACTGCTTTCGATCTCTTTACCCAGATGCTTCTGCAAATTATCTAGCAGCGCTGCTTCATCGATACATACCAACGACCACGATGCACTGGCATGACCAATACGCTGAATGTAGTCATCTGGGATCTGTGGCAAGTCGTAGTTCACAACCGCTTGTAGATCGTCCATATCCATACCACGTGCAGCGATATCGGTTGCCACCAAAACTTTTAGCTCGCCGGTAGCAAAACCTTCGATCGCTTTGGCGCGAGCGGCAGGGTTTTTATTACCGTGCATCGCGACCGATGGCACACCTGACTTACCTAAATAGTACGCCAAGCGGTTGGCTGCGTGCTTGGTGCGGATAAACACCAAAATACGGGTCCATTCATTTTGCTCAACCA
>CBFHYJ010000039.1:0-3605 GCA_965659945.1 Sedimenticolaceae bacterium
GTATTGTTAATCGGTTTAAAATTGAGGCTTTAACCATGTCAAAAGTCTGCCAAGTAACAGGCAAGCGACCAGTGAGCGGTAACAACGTTTCTCACTCACACCGTAAAACGCGTCGTCGTTTCCTGCCTAACTTACACTTCCATCGTTTTTGGTCGGAAGCTGAGCAAAAATTCGTTCGTCTGCGTGTGTCTACCGCAGGTATGCGCATCATTGATAAGAAGGGTCTAGATACCGTTCTTGAAGAAATGCGCGCACGTGGCGAGAAGGTATAAGGAGTAGATCATGGCTAAAGCTGTACGTGAAAAGATTCGTCTGAACTCAAGCGCTGGTACTGGTCACTTCTATACCACTACTAAGAACAAGCGCACCATGACTGGCAAAATGGAGATCAAAAAGTTTGATCCTGTTGTTCGCCAACACGTCATGTACAAAGAGGCAAAAATTAAGTAATCCTCTCTGTTCAGAGCCTCATGAAGAAAAACCCGCTTCGGCGGGTTTTCTTTTGCCTACGAACTGGCATTACCATGCGCTATGCCCGAATTACCCGAAGTTGAAACTAGCCGCCGCGGCATTGCCCCACACATCGCCGGACAAGTGATTACCGGCAGCATTGCGCGTGCGCCCAAGCTGCGTTGGCCCATCCCAAAGTTGGGGTTTCTCAAAGGCCAGACGATTCATGAAGTCAGTCGTCGTGCTAAATACCTGCTGATTCGTTGTGACACGGGCACCCTGATACTGCACCTCGGTATGTCTGGCAGCTTGCGCGTTTTACCAAGCAACACCCCTGCGGCAAAACATGATCACTTCGAGCTAGTTATGGGTGATATCACGCTGCGCCTGCGCGATCCACGCAAGTTTGGCGCGGTGCTATGGACCACAGAGGATCCGGCCTCACACAGCCTGATAAGTCATCTTGGGCCAGAACCCTTAAACCCTGAATTCACTGCTGACTACCTTTTCAGTCAGACACAAAAACGCACCGCGGCGATCAAGCAGGTCATCATGGATAACAAGGTAGTGGTTGGCGTTGGCAACATTTACGCCACCGAATCGCTATTTCTCTCGGGCATCCATCCAGCACGTGCTGCCAAGCGCACCAGCAAAGCGCGAATCAAAGAGCTACACCGGCATATCGTCGAAATTCTGCGATATGCGATCAAGCGCGGCGGCACCACCTTGCGAGACTTTCAGCAACAGGATGGCTCGCCAGGCTATTTTCAGCAAGAGCTTTGGGTCTATGGGCGCAGCGGAGAAACGTGCAAATCCTGCGGCAGCACCCTAAAACACAAGCTTTTGGGACAACGTACGAGCGCCTACTGCCCTCAGTGCCAGCGTTAAGGCAAAGCGTTATTAATATCTTGCATAAAAATTAGTTAGTCGCAGCCACGCCCCCGCCCTCTCTACAATCAGGTGCCATAACAAGAGCAGTAACAATACTGCCGATACATTCACTGAAGGAGAAATCAATGTCGTACCTTAAAATGGCATTAGCGGGCGCAGTGTTAATCAGCGGCCTCGCGCAAGCTGCCGGCAATCCAAACGCCGGACGTGTGAAATCTGAAGCTTGTCTTGGATGCCATGCAGTATCTAGCTACAACAACGTCTACCCTACTTACCACGTACCTCGCATAGCAGGACAAAACGCAGACTATATTGTTGCAGCGCTTCAAGCCTATCGTGATGGTCAGCGCAAACATGCCACTATGAATATTCAAGCTCAAAGCATGAGTGATGAAGATATGGCGGATATCGGTGCGTTCTGGCAGGCACAAGGTCAATAAGGGGTTTGATATGAAAAAGATTCTTTCACTATGTGCACTCACTTTGTTGAGCGCGAGCGTTTCAGCAGGCGGCAACGCTTCTGCAGGTAAAGACAAAGCGGCAGCTTGTGCAGGTTGTCACGGTGTTGACGGTGTTGCGACAGCACCCATGAACCCAAACCTAGGTGGCCAACATGAGGACTACCTTTATCACTCACTGAAGTCATACAAAGATGGCTCACGTCAGAACGCAATCATGCAAGGCATGGCAGCGGCACTCTCTGATCAAGATATGAAAGACATCGCTGCTTTCTATGCTTCACAGAAAGGTAAGTTAACTGATGGTACGCTAAAGCCTTAATGCTAAGCACTTAAACAAAACGCCGCTCCTTGATATTCACCAGGGCGGCGTTTTTTATTGCATGGCTTTTACTGCAACAGCCGCGCCTATCCCTCGCGGATCAGACGCCACAGAGACTTTATTCGCAACCTTGTCCCACGCAATCGCTTGCATATTTCCGTAATTATCATCAACCGACTTTAACTGATGCCCCATCGCCGATAACGCCTCGAGCGTCTGCTCACTCAATGCATCCGGTTCATACTGCAAGCTATCAGGCAGGTACTGATGATGAAAACGCGCACGCCCAACCCACTGCTCTACCGGCGCACCTTGCATTGCTTGTAAGGCACCTATCATCACCATACTGATAATCCGCGAGCCACCTGGCGTACCCAAAATCGCCACACGCTTATCGTTTTCAATAAAAGTTGGCGTCATACTTGAAAGCATGCGTTTACCTGGCGCAATCGCATTCTGCTGATTACCAACCAAACCATACGCATTCGGCACACCTGGCTTAATGGAAAAATCATCCATCTCATCATTCAGCACCACACCCGTACCCGGGACGACATAACATGCACCGAAGGGATAGTTAACACTCATCGTTGCAGCAACGCGATTACCTTCGCGATCGATGATCGAGAAATGACTGGTATCCATGCCTTCTTTGATTTTAATCTGAGATAAATCCTGACTCACGCTCGCCATCTGCAGATCAATATCGCTGGCAAGCTGCTTGGCATATTCAACACTGGTGAGCTGCTTTACTGGCACATCAACCTGATCCGCATCACCAAGATATAGCGCACGATCTTTGTATGCTCGACGCATCAGCTCAGTGAGCAGATGGACTCTTTGCGCAGAATCGAGCTGATTCCAATTAAATTGCGCGAGCATGTTGAAGATTTGTGCCAACACTACACCACCTGATGACGGTAATGCTGCGGTAGTGAATTGATAATCATCAAAGTTAAAGGTGATTGGATCACGCTCTACGATGTCGTACCTAGCCAGATCCTCAAGCGTCCAAATACCACCATACTTTCTCACACCGGCAACTAAACGTTGCGCAATCTCACCTTGATAAAAACCTTGCTCACCCTGCTCTGCGAGAAGCTTTAAGGTGTTGGCTAAATCAGGCTGCTTAAGCAGATAACCTTTTGGTGGAACTTCACCGTTTAACAAAAACTGTTGCGTTGCAGCCGGCGACTTAAGTAACGCTTGCTGACGAAAACCGGCGTAACGACGATACATATCATCAACAGAGAAGCCTTCATTAGCCAAACGTATCGCTGGCGCCAAGGTGACCGCTAGCGGTAAACGGCCATAGGTCTTTGCGATATGCGCGAGGGCTTTTGGCGTACCTGGAATGCCTGCCGCAAGAGGGCCATCAATACTAGCCGCAGGTAATGGATTACCTCTGCGATCGAGATACATATCGCGATGAGCTTTTAAGGGTGCGACTTCACGACCATCGACCATGACCTGCTTGCCGGTTT
>CBFHYJ010000039.1:3705-15812 GCA_965659945.1 Sedimenticolaceae bacterium
GCGATCGAGATACATATCGCGATGAGCTTTTAAGGGTGCGACTTCACGACCATCGACCATGACCTGCTTGCCGGTTTTCGCCTCATGCAATAACCAGAAGCCGCCACCGCCTAAGCCTGACCCATATGGCTCAACGACGCCAAGCACCGCACTGACTGCAACTGCTGCATCAAACGCATTACCGCCCGACTGCAGTACCGCAATACCTGCTGCAGTCGCTAAAGGATGCGCACTCGCAACGGCATCAGCATCGGGTTTATTTGCTGCATGTGATGACGCAATCCAAAAACACAAAAGGCCCCAGAGAGGAGCCTTTCGTAACAACTGAGAAAAGGCTGTCATTTAGCCTGCCGCAGTAATGCGCTCATATTTCGCCATGAGCTCGTCCTGCGTTTCTTCGTGGTTAGGGTCTAACGGGATACAGTCAACCGGACACACTTCAACACACTGAGAGGTTTCGTAGTGACCTACACACTCAGTACACAAATCAGGATCGATCTCATAGATCTCATCACCCTGATAGATGGCACCATTTGGACATTCTGGCTCACACACATCACAGTTAATGCATTCGTCAGTAATCATTAAAGACATGAGTTACTCCTAAAACTTTTACAACTTAGTCTTCGCGGGGCAGTAAGCGTTTTGCTTTCAGGGCCGCGTTAACTTCTGGATGGACAAATTCTGACACATCACCACCCAATCGTGCGATTTCACGCACTAAGGTCGATGAAATAAACGCAAACTGTTCAGACGGTGTCAAAAACATAGTTTCGACATCCGGGGCTAAACGACGGTTCATACCTGCCAGCTGAAATTCATATTCGAAGTCCGAGACCGCACGTAAACCCCTTAGCAACACTGTAGCTTTTTGATCTCGGCAGAAGTTCACCAGGAGGCCCTCAAATGACACAACCTCGACATTCTCGAACTCGCTGACTGCAATCTTCGCCAAGGCCACACGCTGATCAAAATCACATACGGTTTTCTTTGCCGTATCACGAGCAACGGCCAAGATCACCTTATCGAATAGGCGCGAAGCACGCGCCACCAGGTCGGTATGACCATTAGTGATCGGATCAAAGGTTCCAGGATAAACAGCAATGTGCTTCACAAAGAATCACCCAAACGTTATTCAGCGCGCGATTCTACCTTGTCTGAGCGCACTCAACCATTGCGTTTAATCAAACGAAAAGCCGCCTGTCCGGCGTCACCTTCTCGGTGAATTGCCCAATTTTCTGGCATACCAGGCCAATCATGTGCACTATCTTGCTCGAGATAGACCCAAGCTTTCGGGCTCAGCAACGCCTTTTCTTCCAATGTCTGGATAGCTTTTCCAAGAAGACCATCCGCAAACGGCGGATCAAGAAACACCACATCAAACGCGGATTCAGTCTGATTCAAAAAACACTCTGCGGCCGCATTCACAACACTGGCTTTGCTTTGGCAGTTCAGTAGCTCGATATTTTCACGCAGCTGATCCGCCACATTACGCGCCTTCTCAACAAAGGTGACCTGAGCTGCACCGCGAGACAGAGCCTCAAAACCAAGCGCACCACTTCCCGCATAAAGATCGAGCACTTTCGCACCCGAGAGCTCACCCTGTAACCAATTAAACAAGGTCTCACGCACACGATCAGCAGTGGGCCTTAAACCTTTAGCATCAGGAAAGTGCAACCGGCGACTGCCAAATTCACCCCCGGTGATACGTAACTGGTTACGCTGTCGAGCCACGCTTTAGCCACCAACAACCACAGTCGATAGATTTTCTACCTTCACACGTCGATTAAAAGCATCTTTCACTTCGTCTAAAGTGACTTCGTTTACTAATCGCGGCAACCGTTCTAACCAATCAATTGGCATATCGTAAAAACCAATCATGCTGATGTAGCCGACCATCTTGCTGTTATTAGCAATCTGCATAGGAAAGCCAAACACGATGTTTTGCTTTGCGTCTTTGAGCAACTCTTCAGTCAAGGATTCATTCGCAAATGTCGCCAAGGTCTGCTTCATCACATCAGCAGCTTCTTTGACTTGCGTATTCTTTGTTTGTGCCACCATCACAAAAGGACCGGGCTGACGCGAGGCACTGAAATAGCTATAGACACTATAGGATAGCCCGCGCTTGTTACGCACTTCTTCGCCAAGCAATGAGACAAGCGAGCCACCACCTAACACCTGGTTGCCGACATACAAGGGAATGTAATCAGGATCGTGTCGCGACATACCCAACATGCCGAGATAGACATGCGACTGAGAAGAGTCGTAATCGATCTTTTTATCCACTGGCTTTATTTGCGTTGGCATCGCAATCAAAGGCGCTCTCTCACCCTGCGGCAATTCCCGCGTCACTTGATTGGCGATCTGTTCAGCTTGCTCACGTGTTTGCGCCCCGACAATGGAGATCACCGCATTTTTAGCCACGTAATACCTCTTATGAAACGCTTTGATCGCATCCAGATTAATCTTATCTACTGACGCTTTAGTGCCTTCGGCCGGTACACTATACGGATGATCTGCAAACAAGGTTGCATAGAACTCACGACTCGCAATATCACTAGGTGACTGCTCTTGCTGACGCAACACAGCGTGCATCTGATCACGAATTCGCTCAACCGCATCTTGATCAAAACGAGGCATAGCTAACGCTTCTGATAAACGCGATAAGCCAACCGATAAAACATCAGACTCGGTTAGTGATCGCAAAGTCACCCATGCCATGTCGCGTAAAGAATTATTACCAATCTGAATGCCACGGCTTTCGATATTTTCAGCAAAGGCCGCCGCATCAAGCTCACCCGCACCTTCTGTTAGCAGCGCATTGGTAAAGGTTGCCAAACCCGGAAGATCACCATCACGCGCACCACCCGCATCAAACACCACGCGCACATCAACCATTGGCAAGCTATCCGCTGGCACAAACATTACCTTGGCACCGGTATCACTTGTCCAAGTTTGAATTTTAGGGACGGCAAAGATATTCGCAGAGAAACCAAAACCGATTAATGCAAAAAGAGTGATTAGCTTTTTCATTGCTGCGCTCCTGTTTGCTCTGGGTCAAGACGTGCAATGGTTAAGTTCCTCTCGATCAGATACTTCTTCGCCACCGCTTGAACTTGCTCAGGAGTAACCTTCTTTAAGTTCTCGATCTCGACATTCACCAAACGCCAATCCAAGCCAATCGAATCTAGGCTCCCTAATTCCATCGCTTGTGACATAAGTGAATCTGCAGCAAAAACTTTTTGAGCCACCGCTTGAGTGACGACACGCTGAAGCTCATCACTGGAGATAGGCGAATCATGCAAATGCTTTACTTGCTCAAGCAAAGCCTGCTCGATCTGATCGAGGTTAACGCCCTCGTTTGGTACACCATCCATCAAAAACATACTCGGCAGACGCGAATAGGCATCGTAGGACGCCCCTGCAGAGGCAGCGAGCTTTTGCTCACGCACCATCTCACTTGTCAGGCGTGCACTATCACCGCCATCCAAAATGCTAGATAACACTGCGAGCGCATACGGCTCCCATTCTTCCGCACCACTTCCAATCACCGGCACCTTGTAGCCCATCAATAAATAAGGCTGCTTTGCAGGCACTGATACATTCACACGCGTCAGGCCACGTTGAGGTGGCTCAGGTGTTTCTTTTAGCTGTGGCACATCCCCACGTGGGATCGGAGCAAAATGTTTTTTAGCCATCGCTACAACGTCAGCGCCTTCAACATCACCAACAACAACCAGGGTCGCGTTATTAGGTTGATACCACATGTCATACCAACGCTTAAGGTCTTCAACTTTCATTTGCTCAAGGTCGTTCATCCAGCCGATCACTGGGTTTTGGTAAGACGATGCACGATAGGCCGTCGACATTAACTGCTCGTACAACAAGCCTGTTGGCTTATCGTCAGTCCGCAAGCGACGCTCCTCTTTTACGACTTCAAGCTCACGTACAAATTCGTCGTTATTCAGCGTCATATTGCGCATACGATCTGCTTCGAGCTCGAGTGCTTTATCTAGGTGTTCAACTGCGAGTGTTTCAAAGTAAGCAGTGTAATCACGACTTGTGAAAGCATTCTCACTACCTCCCAGCGCGGAGATAGTGCGCGAAAATTCACCTGGCTCGGTATGTTTGGTACCGCGGAACATCATGTGCTCGAGCACATGCGACAAGCCGGTTGAACCTGGCTCTTCATAACTACCGCCGATGCGATACCACACCATCGACACCACAATTGGTGCACGTGCATCACGCTTTACCAACACGCGCATGCCGTTATCTAAAGTTACTTCGGTCACGCTGGCATGAGCCGAGCCTAAAAACGCCAAGGCGAGCACTAAACTGGTCAAAAATCGCAAATCAAACCTCCTTTCTCTGCGATATCCCCTATAGGACAGCGACGCCCCAGGGTAGCGATGATAGGATGCGCTCAACAAAAGCACTCCCGCATCGAATGCAATCTCAGCATTCTTTCGGAACCCCATGAGTGACGCAACTGATTAGAGGAATTGTTGACGTAAACAGTTCCCAACTCGGAACCCCCATGTTTGGATTTGGCAAGAAAAAACAGAACGAACCGAGCGCTGAACAAGACACCGCACAACCCGGCTTCTTCGAGCGACTCAAGCAAGGACTGGCTCGCAGCCGCAGTACTTTCAGTGATGGCCTGGCCGATCTGGTGCTTGGCAAAAAGAAGATCGACGATGATCTCCTCGAAGAGCTCGAGACCTTATTACTTACTGCTGACGTGGGTGTTGAGACCACACAACGCATCATTAACGATCTCACCGATCGAGTAAAACGCAAAACACTCTCTGACCCCGCCGCGCTGAGCGAGGTTCTCCAAGCCCAACTGGTAGAGATTCTTAAGCAATGCGAATGCCCCGTGGTCGAGCCCCAGCCAGGCAAGCCTCAAGTCATCCTCATGGTCGGTATTAATGGCGCAGGCAAAACCACCACCATTGGCAAGCTGGCCAAAAAACTGCAAAACGACGGCCAAAAAGTCATGTTGGCCGCGGGTGATACCTTCCGCGCGGCAGCCGTTGAGCAACTTCAGACCTGGGGTGAGCGCAATAACATCCCGGTAATTGCTCAGGCGACAGGGGCTGACTCCGCCTCGGTGATTTTTGACGCCTTGCAAGCTGCCCAAGCTCGCGGAATGGATGTACTGATCGCTGATACCGCAGGTCGTCTGCATACCAAAGACAACCTGATGGATGAGCTCTCCAAAATTGCACGCGTGATGAAAAAGCTCGATGAGGATGCACCTCATGAAGTGATGCTCGTCGTTGACGCGGGCACAGGTCAAAACGCGATCAACCAAGCTGAACAGTTTTTCAAAGCCGTTGGCCTTACCGGCATTACCTTGAGCAAGCTGGATGGCACAGCAAAAGGTGGCATCGTATTTGCCATCGCTGAACGCGTTGGCGTACCGATTCGCTTCATTGGTGTTGGTGAAGGCATTGATGACCTTCGTCCTTTCGATGCAAAAGAGTTTGTAAAAGCCTTGTTTGAAAAATAAGCATGATCCTTTTCGACAACGTTGCTAAGCGCTATGCCACAGGACAAGAAGGCCTAAGCGATACCAGCTTCTTCATTGATGCTGGAAAAATGGCATTTCTCACTGGCCACTCTGGCGCAGGTAAAAGCACTCTGCTTCGTTTGATTGGTTGTTTGGAGCGCCCAACACGCGGCCAAGTTTGGGTGAACGATCGCAACCTGAATAAGCTCAGCAATAGCCAAATCCCGTATCACCGTCGCGATGTCGGCATGATCTTTCAAGACCACCGCCTGCTGCACGATCGTACTGTGTTCGACAATGTCGCTTTACCCCTAGTCGTAGCTGGCGCTAGCCCTAGCGAGATTAAACGACGTGTAAGTGCCGCCTTAGATAAGGTAGGTCTACTGCACAAAGAACGCAGCATGCCCTTAACCCTATCCGGTGGTGAGCAACAGCGCGTCGGTATTGCTCGCGCTGTGGTGAGTAAGCCAAAGGTACTACTTGCTGACGAACCGACAGGCAACCTCGATCCCGAACTATCCAAAGAAATCATGGAGCTATTCATGGAGTTCAACCGGGTAGGCGTGACACTACTTATCGCAACGCACGACATCGCGCTCATCCTCAGCATGTCTCAACGCATTATCAAACTCGACAAAGGCCGCATCATGGCAGATGGCTGGGCGCGCAAATGAAGCCATCCAAGCGCAACGAGAAACCGAACTTCATCAGTATCTGGGCAATGCGCCATGCGCAAACGGCCGTCACCGCGCTCGGTCGCTTACTGTTAAATCCATTAAGCAATGGCATGACCTTAGCCGTTATTGCGATTGCGATTGCACTTCCGACCACCCTGTACGTGATGATTGATAACGTGCGAGGTTTATCCGATGAATGGCAGGGCGCATCGAGTATTACGCTATTCCTAAAAACCGATATTAATGACACCCAAGCTAAAGCCATAGAGCTGCGCGTGGCGGCTTTTGACAGCGTGGCAAACACACAACTGATCACCAAGGCACAGGCACTAAAAGAGTTCAAAGAGCGCTCGGGCTTTGGTGCCGCACTCGATCTACTTAAAAACAACCCGCTTCCCAACGTAATCGTGATCACTCCCAATGAGGCGAGTAGCTCACCGATGGCTGCTAAGCAGCTACTCAGTCAACTGAATACGTTTCGAGAGGTCGATTCCGCTCAACTTGATTTGGAATGGGTACAACGCCTCGAAGCGATCACCGGATTGTTTATCCGCGGCGTACTCGTTCTTGCAGCCCTGTTAGGTGCCGGTGTTTTGCTGATTGTGGGTAACACTATCCGTCTCGAGGTACAGCACCGTCACAGCGAGATTGAGATCATGAAACTGGTTGGCGCTACCGACCGCTTCATTCGTCGACCTTTCCTCTATGAGGGGCTCTGGTACGGCTTTCTTGGGGGTATCGCCGCACTGATCATGAGCATCATCGCCTTGTGGCTGCTGTCCGGCCCGGTGGAGCAGATCAGCGGTCTCTACAACAGCAAATTCGCCCTCGACTGGCTCTCTGATGAGGCATTTTTACTGGTTTTCTTTGGCAGCCCACTGCTTGGGCTGGGTGGCGCCTTACTCGCCCTGACCCGCCATCTCCGGATGATCCAGCCTGACTAGGAAAATCACCGAAAAACCTTAACTTATGGAACTTTTTGACGACTTGGCACTCATATGCTGAGAGTGCTAATCTATAGCCATGAAAGAAGGAAATAACACCATTACAACTGCTCTAGCAATACCGCATACCTTGCCGACAGGCAGTATGGAAGCGTACGTCAGTGCTGCGTTCCAGTTGCCAATGCTGACAGCCGAACGCGAGCGCGAACTTGCCCTGCAACTGCGTGATGAACAGAACCTTGAAGCTGCGCGCGAATTGGTTATGTCTCATCTACGTTTTGTGGTACGTATCGCTCGTGGCTACAGCGGTTATGGCCTATCTCAGAACGACTTGGTTCAAGAAGGTACTGTGGGTCTGATGAAAGCGGTTCGCCGTTTCGATCCTGACGTGGGCGTTCGCCTCGTGTCATTCGCGGTACATTGGATCAAAGCCGAGATGCACGAGTTCATTATTCGCAACTGGCGCATCGTAAAAGTTGCTACAACCAAAGCTCAACGTAAATTGTTCTTCAACTTACGAAGCTCTAAAAAGCGTTTGGGCTGGTTCTCTCAAGAAGAGATCGAAGGTGTTGCGCAAGACTTAGGCGTTAAACCAGAAACCGTTGTCGAAATGGAAGCTCGAATGAGCAACCATGATGTTGCGTTTGAAGCGCCGGATGACGATGAAGAAGCAGCGAGCTTTGCACCTGCTGCTTACCTCACCGACATGCGTCATGAGCCTGCAGCACAAATCGAAGCTGAGGATACTGAACAGCAGCAACAAACAGCACTAACCAATGCGATTGCTGAATTAGACGAGCGTAGCCGTGACATCCTAGAGCGTCGCTGGTTGACTGATAACAAAGAAACTCTGCATGACCTTGCGGATGAATACGGCGTTTCAGCAGAGCGTATCCGTCAGATCGAGAATGCGGCTATGAAGAAGCTACGTACTGCGCTGGCAGCCTGATCGCTTCAACAAAAACAAATGAACCGGCGCAAGCCGGTTTTTTTATGTCCAAATCTCAGCAAGTTGAAAAATTCCACTCAACTTTATTATCAGCCGCATAGTCACTTACCCAAAGCTTCAAAACCAAACGGGAAAATTCAGGATCATCAAACTTAATCACAAGCGTGTTTTCACGTATCAAGCGACCATCCTTTTCTGATACACAAAAACTATATTGATCACCCTCTCGAATCGCTGCATACGCAGCATTCAATTGATCTAGTCGTGATTGATACTGACTGTAGAGTGCATCACCATGCGCATTAATAAAGACTTCATTTGTGGCTTCAGCCAATTCATCATTAGAAAACTCACGCAAATAATCTAGCTGTACACATTCACCACCCTGTTCATCGCGAAAATAGGCCGCGTTATACAACTTAATAAAACCCCAATAACATGCACGTGCCTCAGCGACTAATGAAGATGACGTCATGGTTGCCGCATGAGCCCCCGGTAACGACAAGCAAAATCCAAGAAACAAAAACCAGCTTTTCATAAGATCACTTCTTTAAGGCCAATGTGACCTCACCAATCGTAAAGCCAAACTTTTTTACCGTTGCTTTGTTGATCAACACACCATCCGGCTGCAAAAACATCCAATCATCAAACGTCAGATCAATAGTTGAATCGTCGTAAGGCGCACGCAAAACATAAGACCAGTTCAGCGCATTCCCTGCTGACAAACCTTTAGCCACACCGACAACATCAGACGCAGCACCCTCATAGACACCTTCTGCCAAGCGCTTTATCCGCCATATACGCTGTGATGTTTTTCCATCCGAATAAACAAAGTCTTCGGTCAACGTTAGCTCATCACCTTTAATCTCACCGATGATATCGACCGTAAACTGCTGCTTCACTTCACCCGTAACCAGCTGAAAAATTCCCCACGCTTTTGTCTTACCGGAAAAGTATTCGAAAAGATCCAGCTTCGGCTGGTTTTCTTTGAATTGGTCGACGGTCGTAAAGGCACAACCCTGAAGCAAGAAGACTGAAAAAATAAGCACCCAACTACGCGTGAACTGTTTCATCTTTTTCCTCCTGATCATCTAAAACCAACTTAGGCAAAAACATCCAGACAATAAACTTTAAACAAATTGGAATAGCGGCATAAAGTATTATCAACGTGCCTTCTCTTGCCTGAAGATCAGTTGCAATATCCAACAATGGAAAACTGATACCCACAGCGGCCGCTAAGGCTAACTTACCCATCATGCCCCATAGGCCAAAACCGGATGCCTCTTGAGCGAAGCCCGATTGTTTCGAGTGGTCTTGCAACACCTTGGCTAATAAAGAGGAAGGCAGCGCCATATCCGCGCCCAAGCTCGCGCCAGTTATCACACAGACCCACCAGTACAACATCAGGTCTTCTTGACCAAGGATAAACACCGGAAGAAATCCCAAAATCGCGAGCAAAAGAGATAAACGCCATGCTGCAATCACACCCAAACGTTGTGCAATACGATTCCATAATGGCAAGGTAAGCAGCCCAGATAAAAAGTAACTTAGCAGCAAAATACCCATTTCAGCATCAGACACGGCCACGATTTCTTCTGCGAACACAATGAACAAAGTTGCCGGAATACCGGCGGCTAATGCATTTATAAAATGCAGACCTAGCAGCGGCTTAAGGCCAATGGAATATCGTAATAACGCCCAGTTGGATATAGAGGTTGCCGATTGAGCAACGGTCGGTTGATTTGGCATCGTGACAATTAACATTGCAGCTAGTAACAAAAGCACGATAAAGAATTGTGACATCGCTTCTAAAGGCGAATTGGAAAATAACGCTACCGTGACAAGCGCAAGTAGACCACCCAATAAAACGCCAGACTCACGCCACAAAGCGACCTTACGACGCATTTGAGTATTCCTACCAATTTCGGAGCCCAATGCCAAATAAGGAATATTCAACATCGTCCAACCTAGGTATGTAGCTGTCACTGCCAATGCTAGGTAACTCAGTGAACTATCGGGAGTGGGATTAAAGAGATAAAACACGCCAACAATCAAAATGGGGATCGACATCATCATCCAATACTTAGGAGAAAGGCGTTTACGGAATCTATCTTGCAACCACCCCATCAAAGGATCGGTCACCACATCAAGCAGCCGTGCGATAAAAATAACGATTCCTGCTGCTGTTAGCCCAATGGCTGATATTTCTGCATAAGTGATGGGCACATACACGTACAACGGCAAGCCCAAGAAAGCTATGGGCAGAGATATACCGGCATATCGAAGAAATAGAATATTCATGATGATTATTAGTACCGCATCTATCGGCCCATCATGAATATCAATAATCAACTAAATCTAAGACATAAGTTCATGGATTTTTCTCTACGCAATTTGCGGTTTTCAAACGTGAAATTTGAATAAAACAGTTACACCACAATTGATAAATAACTAACGGAGAACGTCTTGAAAAAGTTAGCACTAGCAATCTCGATTTCTACCCTACTTTTCAGCATGTCAAATGCCAATGCCTCTCATCATGGCTACTCAAAAAGCCATCCACACATGTGCAAACAAAAACCTTATTACCCACACCATAAGAAATACCACCATCACGGTAGCCGTTATGCGCCTAGCGCCGGTATAGCTGACTTTATTACTCAATCTCCAGGCCTCTCCGCATTGTTAGGAGCACTGACACAAGCAGAATTAACCGGCACACTCTCGACAGAAGGTCCATTCACTGTCTTTGCACCTAACAATGCCGCTTTTGATGCTTTATCTGCTGAACAAAAAGAAGCCGTGACAAACAACCCGGACTTATTAAGCTCCATCCTTAAAGCTCACGTTGTTAAAGGGGCATATACCTCTAAGGACCTCATCGAAGGAAAAACCTTGACGACTCTTGAGGGCAATCAAATATCCCTATCAGATGTCATGATTGAACGTGCAGATGTCAAACTGAGAAATGGTGTTTTGCATGTCATCAAAGGCGTCATCATTCCCTAAAAAAAGCGCCACTGCCCCAAGGTAGTGGCGCAAAGCGCAATCAACTGCGGAGCCGATTACGAAAGGGATACGTCAGCTTGCGGCTTTAAAAGATTGCTTATTTGTTACAGCTTCTACCAAGCGATCGATACATTCTGCGACCGATCCATCTGGTGATTTGTTTTTCGCCGAGAACGTAAAACCCGATCTTCCTTCCAAAGAAACTCTCATAACGCATTCAAAGAGCGTCTCTATAGGTTCAATCGAAATATATACATCCTGAAGCGGCAGGTCAGCATGTTGTAACTGACCAACTGCTTGCATAACCGGAGCACAGGTTGCGTGGTCCAGGTGAAAGTCTTTTGTTTCTATATTGAGTTGCATCGCATTCATCCAATCAGGGTGTCTCGGTAACAATAAGCACGGTGAAATCAACAACAACCCAAGTCAGTCAACGTATTGCCGAAGACACAAATACATGCTCACAAACCATGATGGCGCTTATGAAGATATCTTTGAGGTAGCGTATGAAATGCTGTGGCAAGCAGCGCAAGAAGTTGCGAAAAACTAAAACCGGCGCAAGCCGGTTATATACATCCTTCAATTGAGCACAGAAATTTCCTCAAAATCGTCTAGGCTTGTAAAAACCTTTCGAAATCATAAGTAAACGACGTGTTTCAGGGAGAATACGATGAAGAAAGTGACTTTTGCCACAGTTGAGGCTTGGAGAGAATGTTCTGGAGAAATGGATAAGCTTGGTATTAGCTATGAATCAGGTAACGAAAAAGATCTCACTGTTACCATTCATGATGGTGAAGAACGGTTTAACGACCTTATTGATAACTGTGAGAATGCGTTAAATCCTTACGAAGACTATCCAAAGTGAGCCTCCTAAAATCTACCCATAAAAGAACCCCGCCAAAGCGGGGTTCTTTTTGAGTCATTCAGTAAAACTGAATTACTTAGCTACTGGAGCAACTGGAGCTGCGTAGTAAGGAGACTCGTAACCGTAAGCAGTACCGTTAGTGTCG
>CBFHYJ010000040.1:0-15663 GCA_965659945.1 Sedimenticolaceae bacterium
CCTGACTCCATACCCGCCAACGTTTTCTTAGCGCGCAAAATTGGTAGTGGGCAGTTCAAACCTGATGCATCTAGCTCTTCGTGAAATTCAGACATATGCAACCTCCGGGAAGCTATATTTAACGTTTATGTAATAAAAATCGGTAAAACGTTATATTCCAATAAAGTAGGGAATGCAACCTACCCCAATGGGCTAGAACGCTTAGGCTCGAGCACGATCCGGGGCGACAATATCAAAGCCATTTTGTGCCCAAGAAATGATGCCGCCACGCAAATTAATAGCATTATCAATACCTTGCTGAGCCAAGAACTGGCACGCATGGTGTGAGCGAGCACCACTACGGCAATAAAGAACCACATCTTTATCTTTAGGAAGGTCTTGCATACGCAAAGGGATCAGGTGCATCGCCCAATGCTCAGCACCAGGCAGAACACCCTGTGCCCATTCAGCATCGCTACGAATATCGAGCACCATAACGTCATCGCCTGCTGCAATGCGGCGCTGTAGTTCAGTTGCTTCAATCTCTTTAACTAACATGTAAACCTCGTGAAATTTTCGCCTATCTGGCTGAAAAACCAATCAAAATAGTATATTATAAAACACTGATATATTCAAGCTGAGCCTTTGCCTCCTGCGGTTTCTGAGGTAGATTGTGCGGCTGTTTTCGGGCAATTTCCGTGGGTTAATTCATGCAACATCTACCGATTTTTTTTGATGTAAAACAACAACTTTGCGTCGTTATCGGCGGTGGAGAAATCGCCACTCGTAAAGTTTCTCTGCTGTGCCGCGCGCAAGCTAAGGTGCAGGTTGTCTCGCCAGAGCTCTGCCCCGCTCTGCAAAACATGCTGGCCGATGGCAAGATTGAGCACATCAGCAAAACCTACGCAGATAACGATCTGGATAACGCCGTTTTGGTAATTGGCGCTACCGATAACCTGGATGTGAATCGACAGATTGCCCAAACCGCGAAAGCTAAAGGCATCCCCGTTAACGTGGTCGATAACCCAGGTGATGGCAACTTCATCATGCCGTCGATCATTGACCGCTCTCCCGTAGTGGCTGCGGTTTCAACTGGCGGCGCATCACCGGTACTGGCACGCATGATTCGCACCCGTTTGGAATCACTCATACCTGCGGGCTACGGCCGCCTAGCTGAGTTAGCTAGCAAATTCCGCAAACGCGTGAAAGAGGCTTTTGATAACAGCGAAGATCGTCGTCGCTTCTGGGATTGTATCTTCCAAGGTGGCGTTGCCGAGCGCGTATTCTCAGGCCACTTTGATGAAGCCGAGCACCTGCTTGAGCAAGAGCTCGAAAAAGCCAGCAAGTTACAAGGCATGGGTGAGGTTTATTTGGTCGGCGCCGGTCCTGGTGATCCGGATCTACTGACCTTCCGCGCACTGCGTTTAATGCAACAAGCGGATGTTGTGGTTTACGACCGCCTAGTCGCCAAGCCCATCTTAGACATGACTCGCCGTGATGCACGTCGTGTCTACGTGGGTAAAGAACGTGACAATCACGCCATGCGCCAAGAAGAGATCAATCAATTGCTGGCTGATCTGGCAAAAGAAGGGCATCGCGTATTACGCCTTAAAGGTGGTGATCCGTTCATCTTTGGTCGTGGTGGCGAAGAGATCGACACCCTTGCAGCTCAAGGCGTACCTTTCCAAGTCGTTCCAGGTGTGACCGCAGCAGCAGGTTGTGCAAGTTACGCCGGCATTCCACTGACTCACCGTGATTACGCGCAATCAGTGACCTTTGTCACCGGTCACCTTAAAGACAACACCATGAACTTAAATTGGGCTCAGTTAGCACAACCCGCCCAAACGATTGTGTTCTACATGGGTTTGAAAGGTTTACCTGTTATCAGCCGCGAGCTACAAGCGCATGGCATGCCAGGCAATACCCCTGCGGCACTGGTTCAGCAAGGCACCACATATAGCCAACGTGTTTTCACTGGCACTATTGATACCCTGCCTGAAATCGCTGAGCGTGAACAACCTAAGCCACCGACGTTGATCATCGTCGGCGATGTGGTTGAGCTACAAGAGAAGCTTTCTTGGTTCACCCCACCTCAGACATCAAGCCAAGGGGCAACAACCCCCATCCTGCCGGGCACCGAACACAACGCGACTCGCGCATAAAAAAAGGGGCTTCAAGCCCCTTTTTTTAATAACCCACCCAATCAGCCGGGGTTCGTTGATCATCTCGAACAACCGAAGTGAAATATTCCTCAGCATCATCAATATCGACTTCTTTACCCGTTTGATCCATCAAGGGTTGTTCATAATCATTCCAACCGCGCAGGCCGGTTTTTAACGAAGCAACATTTTTGTAACCTAATACAATCATCGAGAAAGCCGCCATCAAGCTACGGTTACCCGAGCGACACACAACAACAACCTCTTTATCACGCGAACGAACCAAGTCAGGAATCGTGTCGTCGTAATCCCAATCCACACAAGACTCTAAGATGCCACGCGGCGCACTGATTGAATTTGGGATGTGCATGGCGGCATATTCTTCTGGCTCACGCACATCAACAATCACAAGGTCCGGATTTTCAGCAAGACGCTCTTCTAAGTCCCACGGCATCAGTTCCTTGATGTCCTTTATCGACTCTTCCATTAACTTCAAAAAACGATTCATAACACTACTCCGAATCTAGTCGACATTACGCGCACATAACTTCTGCTCAACAGCTATCACTGCAGCTTCAACACGCGAGCTGATATCCAACTTTCTCAAGATCGACTTCACATGCAACTTTACGGTGCCATCACTGATACCCAAATTACGCGCGATTAACTTATTACTTTGTCCATCGGCTAACAAACACAAGATCTCTTTTTCTCGTTTGGTCAGATGGGTAAATGACTTACCTTGGCTATCCGCCTCGGGTAAATCACCCTGCAGGGCCCTAGCAAGAATCATCGCGAGATCTGGCGCCACAACGGTTTGGCCCGCCACAATATTTTTCAGCGCTTCGATAAGCTCATCTGGCTCCATGTCTTTTAAAAGATAGCCATTAGCACCATTTTGAAGTGACTGAACTACATCTGATTCATCACGACTGGTGGTCAGCATCACAATCGGCATCGCTGCACCACGCTGACGTAACTCAATTAGCACCTGCAAACCATTCATCTGCGGCATACGCATATCGAGCAACACAACATCAGGCTCAAGCTCAGCAACTTTATCGATACCCTCATGGCAATTACCTAAAGCCGCAATAACTTCAATACCGCGACGTTCTAGCAACTCCCCCAGCCCCATTCGAAATAGAGCATGATCATCGATCATCAATATACGCATTAGATTATCCAGCGCTTCTCAGACAGTTTTGATTTAGCAGACGGTTGATAGTGTAACTCGACTTGAGTGCCTTCTCCTGCTTCACTCTCGATTCGCAATGTGCCACCCAAGCGGTCAGCGCGCTCTTCCATAATCGTAAGGCCAACATGCTCTCCCGGCTTACCCTGCTTATCAGCACTATCAAAACCAACGCCATCATCCTCTATCAATAGCGAGAGCCCCTTATCTTTATTGAAGGTCAACAACATACGGACCACATTGGCTTTGGCGTGCTTGCGAATATTGGCTAAGGTTTCTTGTGCAATACGCATGATCTGAACCTCTTCCGAGGGGCTCAATGCTGGATCAGACCACTCCTTTTGGAAAAAGGTTTTCACACCCGTATCTTTCTCGAACGCCTTAGTCATATTTTCCAACGCATTCGCCAGACCCTTTTGATCCACTGGCGCACGAAAACTGTGCAACAGTTCACGCAATTCATCGTGCGCTTCATCAATACCATTCTTCAAACGCAACATATCGTCAGAGATTGACTGAGGATCACCATTGTTAATTTCATCTTGCAGTAAGCGCACCTGGAATCTCAAACTCGCCAAGGTTTGAGCTAACGAATCATGCAACTCATGCGCAAGTGAAGTTCTCTCATCAACTAGTGACAATCGTTGAGCTTCAATATCCGAGCTTTGTTTAGCTACTGCCATACCCAAATGGCTACCAATAGTCTCAAGTAACTGCAGAATATCCTCACGCTCAGACAAGCCATTCTTTGACACATGTAACTGATACTGACCGAGTAACTGATCTTGATACTCAAGATTCACAGTGACCTTTTCAATCTGATCATCGGTGAACATCGTGCGGCCTAATTTGTTGACGCAATGTAGTTCACGGTTTTCACACAAGATATCGCCAGGAGATAGTGCTTTACCGCAGACACATAAATCTAAAGGCAACATCTCACGCTCACGTAAAATCTGATTATTGGGCCCCATTGCCCCCACGAGACGTAACACACCATTTGGCTGCATTAGACGTACTGTCGCAGCTTGCGCGTTTACCATTTGTTTCAATATGCGTAAAAAGCGTAATAACAACTCATCCAAGCTATCCGCTTGGTTAATGGATGCCGCAACATCGTAAAGAATCTTAAGCGATGCTGTTTTTTGCGCTAAACGACTGGTTTGTTGCGCGACTCGTTGATCCATATCGTCATAGAGCTCATTTAACTCATCGTTGATGCTACGAATATCCTCAACCATATTCTTCAGCACACCAGGAGCATGCAATGAAATGTGTGTATTCGGCTCACCCGATATCACCCGAGCGATTGACGCTTCTAGTCGTGAAAGTGGATCAAGCAATCGGTTACGCATACGTGACAACATGATCCAGAACATGATGGTCATACTGACGACGCTTACACCAAGCATTTTCATTGCATTATCAAAATCGATCTTTTGCATCACCATTAAAGAGAAAACCGTGACCGCACTCATAAGCGCAAATAAAAACACCAACAAAGGTGCCAACATCCCAACGCGATACATCATGCCCAACACGCGGCCAGAAACCGCGCGCTCTGGGCGAGTGCGACGTCGATTAATAACTGCCACGCTGAATAACCTTATCTAGCATACGCACCATGGTATCGCGCTTTTGCTGCTTAATCGCATCACCAAGCGCCTTGCCACTGAGTGACTCATCTTTCAGGCTGTCACGATTAATGGCGGTTACCGCTCCTCTTACCTGTCGCAATACGCCAGCCAGAGCATCATCTTTAATCATTAACTCGATAACCTGCCAGCGCTTATCTGATTTGTCATTCGCTAACCAGAGCTGGGCTTCCTCGAATAGCCTAACCCAATCAACAACAGCAAAAAGATTCACATCACGATCCTGCAAGGGCTCGATTAAATCTTGTGCTAACTCGGTTAAACGCTTTGGCAAATCCGCCACTGACAAAAGCTTATTGGCATCTGTTTGATCAGTCAGTACAAATACCGCAAAACGAATCTCGCTTTGATCACTTCGCCCTGATGCTTTTTGCAATGCCGCTAATGCGACCGACTGGTGACCTTTGGCATGCGCTTCACCTGATGTCTCGCCCATAAACTCAGGCAGCCATTCAGCTAATGCAGCACATCCTGCTAACACCTCAAAGAAACGCCACGGATGCTGGCCATTGAAAGCCTTGTTGATTTCTCGACCGAAACGCTGAGGCGTAATTTTCGACATCATCCGATTAGCGACCATTTGACGCATCAATTTATGGGTTTTATGCGAAACCCGAAAACGACTACCTAATTGAGCAGCAAAACGCGCCACGCGTAACAAGCGAATTGGGTCGTCTGCAAACGCATCTGTGATATGACGCAACAGGCCATCATTTAAGTCTGAAACACCATCATGCTTATCGATTAACTCACCGGCAGCATCTCGAACCATCGCATTGATCGTTAGATCACGACGCAACAGATCTTCTTCTAAGGTGACGCTGTGAATGTCTACCTGAAAACCGCGATAACCTTCACCGCTGTGCTTTTCACGACGTGCTAAGGCATATTCCTCTTTTGTTTCGGGATGCAAAAAAACAGGGAACTCAGGATCTAAGCGCGTAAAGCCTGCCGACAGCATATCGTCTTCATTACAACCGACAACAACCCAGTCACGCTCATGGACCGTAAGCCCTAGTAGCTCATCACGTACCGCGCCACCAACGAGATAAGATCGACTAAGTATCTGATCAAGCGTCATTGCCCACCTGCTCTTCCTGTTCACGCTCTTGGCGTTGCAACTCCCACATGTCGCGATACTGCCCTGCTAAAGCCATCAGCTCCGCATGCGTACCACTTTCAACAATGCGTCCTTTTTCCATCACCAAAATACGATCAGCATCTACGATCGTAGAAAGACGGTGCGCAATCACTAAAGTAGTGTGATTCTCAGCAACCGAAGCCAAGGTTTTGTTAATCGCTAATTCGGTTTGGCTATCTAATGAAGAGGTTGCCTCATCAAATATCAGTATCTGAGGCCGTTTAAGAATCGCGCGAGCAATTGCAACACGCTGCTTCTCACCACCAGAGAGCTTAAGGCCTCGCTCACCGACTACGCTATCCCATCCGTCTGGTAACTCATCCACAAAGTCTTTGATATGCGCCAACTCGGCTGCACGAATCACTTCATCGTGCGTAGCACCTGGTCGACCATAAGCGATGTTGTAAAAAATGGTGTCATTAAACAGAACCGTATCTTGCGGCACGATACCAATCGCTTGGCGCAAACTGTCTTGCGTGACTGTTGCAATTGATTGATCATCAATCGTGATTTCACCTTGATTCACATCGTAGAAGCGATAAAGCAAACGAGACAAGGTCGATTTGCCCGCACCACTATGGCCAACTACCGCAAACTTTTTACCCGGCGCAATCGTTAAGTCGAGATCAAATACAATTTGCCGCTGATCGGTATAACCAAAGTCGACATGCTTAAAGTCAATCTCACCACGCGTCACACTGAGCTCAGTCGCACCATCTTTATCACTGACCTCAGGCGGTGTATCGAGCAGCTTAAAGATCAGGTCCATATCTGCCAGTGAGTATTTTATCTGGCGGTACACAATGCCAAGAAAACCCAACGGTATAAATAACTGCAGTAAGAAAGCATTCACCAACACGAGGTCACCTATACCCATCTTACCGGTCGCTACATGATCGGCTGCCAACACCATAACCAGCGTGACACCTAGCGCAATAATTGCTCCCTGACCAAAGTTCAACATCGACATTGAACTTTGACTACGAACCGCCCAGTGCTCCCAGTCAGTGAGCGTTTCGTCGTAACGTTTAAGCTCTAGCTTTTCATTACCAAAGTACTTAACCGTTTCGTAGTTAATCAAGCTATCAAAGGCAATCGAATTACCTTGCGAGTCGAGCTTATTCATATGATGACGAAAATCCATACGCCACTCTGTTATCGCAAAGGTGAACAGCATGTACAAACCAATCGACCCAAAGATCGCGATGGTAAAGATCGGGTCATATTGAGTAAGCAGCACAAACGCCACTAAGCCAAATTCCACCACAATCGGAATGATGCTGAATGCCATGTAGTTAAGTATCTGGCTAACCGAACGCGTGCCTCTCTCAAGGTCGCGACTCACAGCACCAGTTTTACGTTCCAAATGGAAACGTAGGGACAACTTATGCAGATGATCGAGAACACGTGTTGAAAGTCGGCGCATAGCCCGATAGCGCACCTTGGCAAATACCACGTCGCGCAACTCATTAAATAAGCTCGAGCTGAGTTTCAAAATGCCGTAAACCACAAGCAACGAAACAGGCAAGATAAGGGCTAATTCTTGAGCCTTGGCTTGTTCAAAATGCTCAATGATGTCCTTCAGCACAATCGGCACACCGACATTCGCCGCTTTTGACAACACTAGGCAGCTCAACGCAAATAAAGCACGTCCTCGAAACTCCAATAAAAATGGCAACATGCTGCGCAGGTTGTACCAATCCCGACGATCTTTATGGACTTGCGGTGAATCTTTGGTGATCTGCACCATGATAGAATTAGCCTTTAATTTCAGCCTTGACTGAGCAATTGTTCAGCCAAGCATATCAAACCCACCTCAATAGAGATGCGCCATGAGCTCAGATGAATTTGGTAGTGATAATTCGTGTAGCGAATCAGAACCGTTTGCCCTGCAAGTCCTTGGGGACAGCATGGAACCCGAGTTCCCGGATAGCTGTGTCATCACACTAGAACCTAAAAATGTCTGTGAGTCTGGCATGTACATCATGGCCATGGTCGAGGACACCCGCTGGTTTCGTCTGTACCTTAATGACGACAAGGGCGAGCGCCTTGTTGCGCTGAATGATATGTACCCAGAGATTCCATTAGAAGGATTAAGCTGGAAGGTCGAAGCGCTATGTACTCAACGTACGCTTCGTCGCAATCAAACCGCTAGTGGGCGCCGCGAATCGAAACACTACACTTACTGATGTGGCAGTTTTCAGGATCGGTACAAAAACGACAATGATCCGCAGACTGCATTAACAAATCAGTCACCTGCTCTGCCCCACCCAAGTAAGCCGAGATGCGAATTGCCACATTAGGGTGTTCAGTAATCTTTTTTTCAACTTCCGCTGGAATATCCTCAGACACGTGACGGCCAGCAGATAAGAAATACGGCACCACTACAACTTCAGTCGCACCCGCATCTATACACCGTTGAATACCATCGGGTATTGAAGGCTCAGCTAACTCAAGAAAGCCACAATCCACATGGCCAAATTGACCAGCAGCTTTTTCAGCTAAACGTGCCGCCACCTCACGCACCTCATCATTTGAGGCTTGGCGTCGGCTACCGTGTGCAACAAGACATAAAGATTTCATAATTACTTCTCTTTAAAACTGAGCGTACTCTACGCAGTTAAACGCATCCTATCAGGCGCGGTGACTTGGTCATTCACCCTAAACTAGTTACCGCAATTTCAAACACATCACGCGATACATCCGCATTTTTGATCCGCTGCAGGCCCGACTTCATCAACGCCTGCCGCTTAACATCATATCGCTGCCAACGCGACATCGTACGCAATAAGCGCGCCGCAATCTGCGGATTGGTTTTATCCAAGACCAACACATTATCAACCAAGAACTCATAGCCGGAACCATCCACCGCATGAAAAGCGCGAGGGTTAGCATTCACAAAGGCGCCAATCAAGGAACGTACTTTGTTTGGGTTCTTCATTGAAAAGGCCGCGTGCGATTGCAGTGCCTTAACCTGATCTAGCACATCAGCACGATCTGCCGAGGCCTGTACGGCAAACCATTTATCCATAACTAAAGCGTCAGTAGCCCAGCGTTTTGCAAAATCATTCAGCACATCATTTCGCTTAGCATGGGTGCTATCTGCAAGACAGCTCATCGCCGTCATTACATCAGTCATGTTGGCCTGCTGCTGATATTGGTTATGCGCAAGCTCCAAATACTTATCTTCACCATAAACGGCCAAATAGCGCAGCAAGGTGTTACGCAGTGAACGCTTAGCCATCGCCTCTGGCGTTAATGCCATTTCAGATTGCGTCAGCTTGGCGTACAAACCTTCGAACTCAGTTGCTAAATCATGTGCAATAAAGTGTCGCATCGCATCTAAGGCTGCCATCAATGCATCGACATCAACCACATCCATCAGATCACACAGATAACCAAAACTTGGCAAGCTAAGCACTTCGGCAATCAGCGCCTCTTTGCCCTCGGTATCCGCAATCATTTTTCTCAGCGCACCAACGATGCTTGACTCAAGCTGCATTGGACGACCTGCCTGATGTTCCTTAACGAAAGCCAACAGATGTTTAGTCCACAAGGTTTGCGCCGCATCCCAGCGCGCAAAACCATCCGAATCAAACGCCATCAAATGCAACAACTGCTCATCAGTGTAGTCATACGCCAAACGCACTGGCGCACTAAAACCACGCAAGAAACTAGGGACAGGCTCATGCTCGATTCCCTGGAAGGTAAAGGCTTCATGTTCAGCCTTAAGCTCAAGCATCAAGGTACCTTTAACAGACGCTTTATCCTTCCAGCCCAGATCAAGGTCATTACCTTGCTGATCTAACAAACCCATCGCGAAAGGAATATGGAAAGCCGGCGCCTTTGCCTCGGTGGGTTTGACATCCAATGACTGGGAAATCGTCAAAGCATAGGTTTTCGCCTGTGCATCGTAATGTGTCTTCACCGAAACCTTTGGCGTGCCCGCATAGTTATACCAATGCTTAAACTGGGTCAGATCATTACCAGAGGCATCTTCCATACAGGCAACAAAGTCTTCTGTGGTGACTGCTTGTCCGTCATGGCGATCAAAATACAGATCCGTGGCTTTTCTAAAGGTGTCAGGACCTAATAGGTTTGCCTGCATGCGCACCACTTCCGCACCTTTTTCATAAACAGTTGCGGTGTAGAAGTTATTGATCTCGATATACGAGCTTGGACGAATCGGATGTGCCATGGGGCTGGCATCTTCAGTGAACTGGTGTGCACGCAATAAACGCACATCTTCAATACGCTTCACCTGACCTGCACCCATATCCGCAGAGAACTCTTGATCGCGATAAACCGTGAAGCCCTCTTTTAACGATAACTGGAACCAGTCACGACAGGTAATTCGATTACCCGTCCAGTTATGGAAATACTCATGTCCGATCACACCTTCAATACCTTGGTAATCGACATCCGTCGCGGTATCAGGCTTAGCCAACACAAACTTACTGTTAAAGATGTTCAGACCCTTGTTTTCCATCGCCCCCATGTTGAAGTCATTTACGGCAACAACGTTGTAAATCGATAGGTCATACTCACGACCGTAGACCTTCTCGTCCCAACGCATCGCATTGATCAACGAACGCAAGGCATGATCACACTTCTCAATATTTTCTGGCTCAACATACACTCTCACAGCCACTTCACGACCGCTTGGTGTGGTGTGATGATCTTCCACATACTTCAGGTCACCTGCGACCAGTGCAAACAAATAACATGGCTTAGGAACAGGATCTTTCCACTCAGCAAAATGACGTCCATCCGCCAAATCACCTGTCTCACTGGGATCGCCGTTAGATAAGAGAACCGGATAACTCGCCTTATCTGCCTCAATGCGAACCTTAAACCGACTCAGCACATCTGGACGATCTAAGAAGTAGGTAATCTTACGAAAACCCTCTGCTTCACACTGAGTACAGAACATGGTGTTAGATCGATACAAGCCTTCCAAAGCAGTATTAGACTCGGGTGCGATCTCCACTTCGGTATACAACGAGAACGCATTCGACAGATTACGCAGCGTCAAACTGGCATCATCTAGCTCATACGCCGAATCATCCAAAGCGACACCGTCTAAGCGGATGACTTTTAGACTCAACTCTTCACCTTGCAGTCGCAAACTGTCGCTTGAAGCGCTGTCTGGATTTTTACGCATATGCAATGTTGTAATAACTCGAGTACCGCTCTCGCGCAGGTCAAATCGTAGATCGACCGAATCGATCAGATGCGAGGGAGGACGGTAGTCGCGTAAATGAATGGTCTTGGATTGCGCAGCCGACATACAAACAGGCTCAAAAAGAAATCAATGCAACGATAGTAGCGAAAAAACGCGCAAAATAAACATGCTTGCTATGGCACATCTCAGGCTGCGAGATCAGCCGTAAATTGCTACCATTTAGCGCATATCTAGGAGCTGTATTTATGCCAAAAATTGAGATCTATTCCAGTGCGATGTGCCCTTACTGTGTGCGCGCAAAAATGCTTCTGCAAAATAAAGGTATGAGCTGGGAAGAAATCCGTATCGATCTTGATTTTGACCGCATGGGCGAAATGATGGAGCGCAGTCAGCGCAGAACGGTTCCTCAGATCTTTATCAATGATTTCCATGTTGGTGGCTTTGATGATCTTGCCACGATGGATGCACGTGGCGAACTCGACACACTTCTTGGTATCAATGCTGGCGAAGCACCGAATCATGGTGAGATGCATTCGGAAGATGGCCCCACCTAAACAATGAGTGAACCTCTGAAAAAAATGCGCCTCGACAAATGGCTCTGGGCTGCACGTTTTTTCAAAACACGCCCATTGGCTGCCGAAGCCATCTCTGGCGGCAAGGTGCATCTGAATGGACAGCGCTGCAAACCTGGCAAAGAAGTCAAAGTCGGCAATCGGATTGAAATCAGTAAAGGACCTTACGACTGGGATATCGAGGTATTGGTACTACCCAAGCAACGACGCCCTGCCAGTGAAGCTGCTGAGTTTTATCGAGAAGATGAAGAAAGCCATGCAAAACGCCAAGCACTGACTGCGCAAATTCGCACTGAGATGGCTGCCATGCCAAGACCTGCTACTCAAAAACCCAATAAACGTGATCGCCGCATGATTCACCGTTTCAAGCAACAAGAAAGCTAATGGATCAAGACGCCTTTCGAGAGACCTATCGCGAAGTTAATGAAAACTTCTGCGCCTTTGAAAAAAGCGTACTGATCAACCAGTGCAATTGCTCTAAGGCTGAGCGATTTTGCATTGCCGAGCGTGAAGGTGTGCATTGTTTGTCTGAAGAAGGTCAGGCACGTTGCCTGGATGCGTTAAGCATTCTTCGCGATCACGCCACCTTCGCATTAAGAGAGCTCACCGAAGGTAAGTTACCGCACGGCAAAGCCATGCGAGTTCAGATCGGCGGTATGCGTGGATTAAACAAGTTACTCAATGGTGATGACACCCAAGTGCCTGATGTTGACGCTATCTTACAAGCGGCAATTCAACGCTGGGGCTCACTCGAGCAACTCCCCTTCTCCGAGATCATGCCGAGCATTGCTGCTTATAAAGGCAAGACACGCGCTCGCCGTCGTCAAAAAAACTAGGCATGCTGCATTAAGGCCACTTTAATTTGCGATGCCGGTAATCCCGCCTCACAAAACAACTGACAAGCGGCATATTGAACTGATGGCGGAACCGTCATGTAGAGATCCCACGCATCAATTGGCATTGTCTGCTTCAGCACTTGCTGAATAGTGGAATGAAAGCCTTGAGCGATAAGCCCGTTAGTTTTTACTAGCTGATAATCAAAATCATCGAGCGCATCACGCCACGCCCGACATTGATTCTCAAGATAATGACTCGATGCTGTTTCACCCAACCATACCAATCGAATTCGTCGATCAGGATTCTGAGAAATTGCGTGATCAATCAAGCTCGAAATCGGCGCAAAACCACTCTCCCACGTGATAAACAGCAATGAACGATCGGATTCCTCATCTAACGCAAAATCACCTTGAGGACCGGCAACAATAACCTCGCGACTTTTCTTGAGCGTATTGAAGATAAACTCTGAAAAGGCATCATCACGACGTCTTAGTTGAAAGCGCAAACGACTACCATCACAAGGACAATTCGCCATCGGTAAACTTCTAGGTCGCATACCATCAAAACACAAACTAACGCTTTGACCGGCTAAAAACTTAAGCCCTTTGCTGCGCTGCAAGCGCACACTGAATTCAACAACCTGATCATTAAGTTGATCTACTCGGCCAACTTTCCCCAAGAGTCGCTGCTCGGGAATATCGGCAGGGTCATTCACCTCAGCCGCTTCAATACGACAATCGCTCAACGCCTGATGGCAGCACATCAAAAATTGGTTATCTGCTCGCTCAAGCTCACTCAACATAAAGTCTGAGTGTTTGATAGCTTCTATTTCTCCTTCAAGTAAACGTGCCTTGCATTCACCACACGAACCATTCTCACAGGAATGCGTGAGATTTAGGCCCGCATTCAAACCCGCATGCAAAATTGACTCGCGTGGATGCGATTCAAAACTATGACCCGTAGATTGAAGACGAATGCGATACGCCATAATTGAGCTCAAATAAAAACGCCGTCCAGTGTGACCTGCAACGGCGTTTTTCTCAAATTAAGAATAATTAATGTGGCTGACGAATTTTCAACTGATTCATGTGCCAACCAATCAAGGTACTCAACATAGTTGCCTCTTTACTCTGGCACTGCTCCTGCATTTCCACGAGTCGCTCCTCGGTAACTGCCGCAAGCTGTTTATAGCTCTCCACCTCTTTTTGTAATCGAGCAATCTCAAGGCCGGCCTTATGCAGCTCGTTAGCTAAGCGCTGAGGGTCATCTTTGATCTTATCCACGCATTTTTTTAGCGCAGCGGCATCTTGAATACGACGAACCTTCTCAATCATGCCCGAGCGATCACCGCTAACTTCTGGGTAAACCGTACGTAGATCCGACATACGCACATAGCCTTCAAATGTACTCAGATCGCCGCAAGATATGTGCTGTTGCAGGATTTTACGGGTAACTCCCGCCATTCGGGCGGCCTGAGAAAGGCTTAAAAGACGATCTGCTGACATAACTCCCCCTAGTTAGTCCGGCTGATAACCTTTTTAGACTAGACCAAATCTGAGGAATGGAAAGTCGGGAAGACTTAGAAAGATTAATACTTTGGAGGATGCGCAGTGATGGCCGACATGTGTCCTTGAAGAGGCTCCAAGACCGGGGCAAGCTTCTTTCGCATCAAACTTCCTATGGCGGTTGAACCTTTAAACACCGGACGAACTACCCCGTAGCTCAACCCTGAGAGAACTCGAACCGCTAAGAGCTTATCGGCAAATGCATCATTTAGACTGATCACTGCCTGAGCACCATCATGCTGACTGATCCAATCCTCAGCTTCAGCCGACAACTCTTCCAAGGTTAGATCAACACGCTCCTCTCGCACTGGTGAAAAATAGTCCGCGATCTGATCTAAGGTCATATTGATCACATCTTGATTCGATGGCTTTTTTAAAATACCGAACAAGGTCTGCATGTATCGCTGCCCAGGCTCATCCAACACTCGCGCAAGGACTTGAGCAGCGCAATTACCTTGTTGCGCAAGCGCTGCTAGCTCTGCGCTATGTGAGGTATGGAATTCATGTGCTTCATGTTGTTCAGGCAGGTTGTCCGGCAAGGTCGCGATAAAGCCAACGTAGAAAGGTGGCTTTCGTCCAGCTTTACGCCAGAGTGAATCAATTTGCTCATCATTCAACAAACCCGGCTGAAGCACCAAACGAACCGTTTCAATCTGTTTTTCAGGCTCAACTTCAAAGGGCAAATGTTCTACCAAATACTCAGCGAGTAGAGGGCCCATCTGCCCTTCGCAAACGGCTTGTTTGCGCAGCATCTGACGTGCGTTTTCAGCATCTTCCATTGCCCACCAAGCTCGGCGCGCAAGATCATCTGTGAGCCCCGGAGCATGCACTGCGGCAACCACAGCTTCTGGCTCACCCAACATCAGCAATTGCTCAAGACTGTCATCTTTCATCTGCCCCATACGGGTCCATCGCTGCAGATAGACGGGGTAGCCACCCGGGGACCCAAGCACATGACCGGAGATCAACTCTTTAACGAGCTTGATATATTGCTCATCACGACAGTTAGGGTTCAGGTTGACCTTGGCTTCACCCTGTTCAGACAAGCCAAATACTGTCATCTGAGATTCATTAATGCGGATAGCTTGTGGCTTGTTTGCCAACAAGACATTAAGACGTAGTGAATCTTCTGGGGCTAACTGCATACCAACTAAGATTCAAAAAAGACGTTATGCCTTTGGAGCTGAATAGTTAGCGTCGTCTGGATTGATGAAGATAAATTGGGCTTCACCACCATCTAAGGTCGAAAAGTCCAACGTTGTATTGTCCAGTAGTGGCACATATTCAGGCGCCATAGCGATGTTTACACCTTCGCTTTTAAAGGTGATGTCATCATCATTAGCTTCATCAAAGCCCATACGATATTCAAAGCTAC
>CBFHYJ010000041.1:0-15581 GCA_965659945.1 Sedimenticolaceae bacterium
GGTTCGGCGCCTTACTTTAAGCCGCCTGCTGATAGTCCTGAGATGAAATACATGCACGCACGTCGTGATGAGCTCGGTGGCTATGTGCCGTCACGTCGTAGCAAAGCGAATAGCTTAACCATTCCACCAATCGACACTTTCAAAGCGTTACTCGAAGGAAGTGGTGATCGTGAAATGTCGACCACAATGGCATTTGTACGTTTCTTAACTACTCTAATTCGCGATAAGAACGTTGGTAAGTTTGTCGTACCAATCGTGCCTGATGAAGCGCGTACTTTTGGTATGGAAGGTATGTTCCGTCAGTTGGGTATCTACTCATCGGTGGGCCAGCTATATACCCCACAAGACTCTGAACAGGTAATGTATTACCGCGAAGATAAGAAGGGTCAGATTCTTCAAGAAGGTATTAACGAAGCAGGCGCAATGTCGTCTTGGATTGCTGCGGCAACGTCGTACAGTAATCACGGCGTTAGCATGATTCCTTTCTACATCTATTATTCGATGTTTGGTTTCCAGCGTATCGGTGACTTGGCATGGGCTGCAGGTGATATGCAGGCACGTGGTTTCTTGCTCGGCGGTACCGCCGGTCGAACCACGTTGGCGGGTGAGGGTTTGCAGCACCAAGACGGTCATAGTCATCTGGTAGCAAACACGATTCCAAACTGTCGCGCTTACGATCCAACCTTTGCATACGAGCTGGTTGTAATAATGCAACAAGGCATGAAGGCGATGTATGAAGAACAACAGAACGTGTTCTATTACATCACAGTGATGAATGAGAACTATCACCAGCCAGCGATGCCTGAGGGCGTTGAAGAAGGCATTGTGAAAGGTCTTTATACCTACAAAACAGGTTCGCGTAAGAAGAAGCGTGTTCAGTTGATGGGCTCCGGCACTATTTTGCGTGAAGTGATCGCCGCTGGCGCATTGCTAGAAGATGATTGGAATATCGCAGCGGATATCTGGAGTGCAACTAGTTTCAATGAGCTTGGTCGAGAAGGTCAGGATGTTGAGCGTTGGAATATGTTGCATCCAATGGATAAGCCTCGTGTGCCGTATGTCACTCAGCAATTAGCTGATACTAAAGGGCCTGTGATTGCTGCAACCGATTACATGCGCGCGTTTGCTGAGCAGATCCGTCCATTTGTTGGTGATCATAAGTACGTTACATTGGGTACAGATGGCTTCGGTCGATCAGATTTGCGTGCCAACTTGCGTGCGCATTTCGAAGTGAATCGTTACTACGTTGTAGTGGCAGCGCTGAAAGCAATGGCTGACCTTGGTGAAGTGGATAGCAAGGTCGTGTCCGATGCGATAAAGCTTTACAAGCTTGACCCTGAAAAACCCAACCCCATCACAGCTTAAGTGAATGTGGTGAGAACTGATTGGGAGAATAAGTGATGGGCAAGATGACAGATATAGCATTACCCGATATTGGTGATTTCCACGATGTGGAAGTTATAGAGATATTAGTCGCGGTAGGTGACACCGTTGCGGTTGAAGACTCATTGATGACGCTTGAGTCGGATAAAGCAACGATGGAGATTCCGTCACCACATGCTGGCGTGGTCAGTGAAGTGCGGATTTCGATTGGCGACAAAATAAACAAGGGTGACGTGATCTTTGTGATTGATTCAGCGGATGCGGTTGAAGAGCCGGTTGTTGCTGATGAAGTGGCCGAGGAGCCAGTAGTGCAAGCGGAAGCAGCACCTGCTGAGTCAGAGTCAGCACCTGCAGCTGCTGCGCAAGCATCCTCGGTGGCAGAACGTATGATCGATATCGTGATACCGGATATCGGTGACTTCAAAGATGTCGAAGTGGTTGAGGTCATCGCACAAGTTGGCGATGAGGTGGCTAAAGAGGCCTCATTGGTAACGCTTGAAACAGAAAAAGCCACGATGGAAATCCCTTCGGTCTTTGCGGGCAAGATTACTGCTTTGACGATCAAGATCGGCGATCACGTCAATCAAGGTGATGTGATTGGGCAAATGAAAGCTAGCGTAACTGAAGCTGCTGTCGAGCCCGACGTAGAGCAAGCGCCAGCGCCAGAAGTCGCGGCACCTTTGGAAGAGGATGTCGATGATCGTGCGCCTGGCGAAAAAGAAACGCAGCGCCGCCCGGTCATCGCTAAACCTTCTGATGCGCCCGCAGGCAAAGCACACGCAAGCCCAGCAGTACGTCGTTTTGCACGAGAGTTGGGTGTTGAGCTTTATCATGTACCAGGCTCTGGACAGAAAGGGCGTATTACTAAGGAAGACGTTCAAGCCTTTGTTAAGCGCACCTTGCGTGAAGGCGCACCGCAGGTCACCAGTTCAGGTGGCTTTAGCTTGCCAGCACAACCTACGGTTGATTTCAGTAAGTTTGGTGAGATTGAGGAGAAGCCACTCGGTCGGATTAAAAAGATCAGTGGTAAGCATCTTCATAACGCGTGGTTAGGTATCCCGCATGTCACTCAGTTTGATGAAGCGGATATCACCGAGTTAGAAGACTTCCGTAAGGCACAAAAAGCTGCAGCAGAAAAAGCTGGTGTCAAAGTGACCTTCATGCCGTTTTTGATGAAGGCCTTGGCGATGGCATTGCGCGAGTACCCGCAATTCAATGCTTCGTTGGCGCCTGACTTGGAAAGTTTGATTTACAAGAAGTACCTGCATATCGGTGTGGCAGTTGATACGCCAGATGGATTGATGGTGCCAGTGATCAAAGATGTCGACAAAAAAGGCGTGTTTGAATTGGCTGCTGACCTGATGGATGTTAGTCAGCGTGCACGTGATGGCAAATTGTCGCCGAGTGATTTATCCGGTGGCTGTATCTCGATCTCAAGCTTAGGTGGTATTGGTGGAACGCAGTTCACGCCAATCGTGAACTCGCCTGAGGTGGCTATTTTGGGTGTTTCAAAAGCTGAGATGCAACCAAAATGGAACGGTAGCGAGTTTGTGCCGCGTTTGATGATGCCATTCAGTCTTTCCTACGATCATCGTGTGATTGATGGAGCTGAGGGTGTGCGCTTTACTCAACGTTTATCGAGCTTGTTGAGCGATATTCGCCGTTTGGTGTTGTAAGCATTAACGTTTCCGATTGTTTTTCAAGGTGATTGTGTCCTTGAATAAGGCTTGAGGGAGTTGCGCAATACGTGCGATCAGACAAGCCAAAGGGGTTTTTAAGATGAGCAAGATTGATATTCATACCAAGGTGTTGGTCTTAGGTGCTGGGCCGGGTGGTTACAGTGCTGCATTCCGCTCAGCGGACTTAGGCATGGATACCGTTTTGGTAGAGCGCTACTCGACCTTGGGTGGTGTTTGTTTGAATGTCGGTTGTATCCCTTCAAAGGCGTTGCTACATACCGCTGAGGTGATCAATGAGGTCGCTGAGCTTGAAGTGATGGGTGTGCGTTATACCCAACCAAAGATCGATCTCGAAAAAATGCGCATTGGTAAAGATAAGGTCGTTGCAAAACTTACCGGTGGTCTTACCGCACTCGCTAAGCAGCGCAAAGTTCAAGTGGTTAATGGTGTGGGTCAATTTGAATCACCTCGTACCTTAACTGTACAAACAGATGATGGCTTAAAGCGCATCGAGTTTGAGCAATGTATTATCGCTGCGGGCTCTCGCCCAGTGCAGATTCCAGGTTTCCCTAACGATGATCCACGTTTGATGGATTCAACTGGTGCGTTGGCATTGCAAGATATTCCAAAGCGTATGTTGATTATTGGTGGCGGCATCATCGGTTTAGAGATGGCGACCGTTTATGCAACGCTAGGTGCGAAGGTCGATATCGTTGAATTACAAGATGGACTGATTCCGGGTTGTGACCGTGACTTGGTCCGTCCGTTGCAAAAACGTTTGAGTAAGCAGACTGAAAATATTTGGTTGAAGACTAAGGTGTCAGATATCCAAGCGCTTAAGTCAGGCTTGAAAGTGACTTTTGATGGCGACAAAGCACCTGAGCCACAAACCTACGATCGTGTGTTGGTATCGGTTGGTCGTGTGCCTAACGGTAAATTGATCGGTGCTGAAAATGCCGGCATCTCGGTTGACGAGCGTGGTTTTATTTCAGTCGATCAGCACATGCGAACTAACGTGCCAAACATCTATGCAATCGGTGACATTGTTGGTAACCCTATGTTGGCGCATAAAGCGGTTCATGAGGGCCACGTTGCAGCAGAGGTGATTGCAGGTCACAAAGCACTGTTCGATCCAATGACCATTCCATCGGTAGCTTATACCGATCCAGAAGTCGCTTGGATGGGTCTTACTGAAATCGAAGCCAATGAAAAAGGTATCGAGATCGAGAAGGGTGTATTCCCATGGGCTGCCTCAGGTCGTGCATTGGGTATTCACCGTGAAGAAGGTATGACCAAGCTGATCTTTGATGCCAAAACGAAACGTTTGTTAGGTGCAGGTATTGTGGGTCGTAATGCGGGTGAGCTGATTGGTGAAACCGTGTTGGGTCTCGAGATGGGGGCGGATGCTGAAGATATTGCATTGACCATTCACCCGCACCCAACCTTGAATGAGTCGATTGGTATGGCGGCCGAGATGGCTGAGGGCACGATTACTGACCTGATGCCACCTCGAAAGCGTTAATGGCGTTACACCTTAACTATCGTGAATACGCCGGCCCAGGGCCGGCGTTATTGTTATTACACGGGCTGTTTGGTCGCGCCGCTAATTGGGGAGCGATAGCGAAACAACTCGCGACCGACTACACCGTGATCGTGCCTGATTTACGCAATCATGGTGCATCACCACATGATCCTAATATGCGCTATGAAAGCATGACGGCAGATGTGATCTCTTTACTTGATCGATTAGGGATTAATGATGCGATTTGGGTCGGGCATAGCATGGGTGGCAAGGTGGCTATGACGGCAGCGCTGAAAGATCCCTCACGGGTTCGAGCGCTGGTTGTGGTGGATATGGCACCGGTTACCTATACGCATAATTTCGATGACGTGTTGACTGGATTTGATGCAGTTGATTTGTCAGCGGTGCAATCACGCAAAGAAGCCGATCAACAGATGTCGCGGGTGATTTCGTATCCGGCATTGCGAGGTTTTTTACTGCAAAATCTCCAACGAGATCAGCAGGGATATCAATGGGAGCTTGGACTCGATCATCTGCGTGCCGCCGTTTCGTCTATCACTGGTTTTGATCAGCCGCAGAATCAATTTGAAGAAGATGTAGTCTTTATTTCTGGGAGCGAGTCGCATTATGTGACTGAGCAGAACTGGCCGATTATTCATCAGCATTTCCCGCGAGCGAGTCGATGTGTGGTTCAGGGTGCTGGGCATTGGGTCTATGCGGATAAACCTCAAGAATTCATGCACTGTCTGCATCAATTCCTGCAATCACTTGATGACTAAGCAAACCCTCGCAGACGCAACGGCTGCGCTATAATGTGCGCCTTTCCTCATTATTAGCGTGATTTTTAGGGGCGCATTATGTCTTCTGGCGTAAAAAAGGTTGTTTTGGCTTACTCAGGTGGTTTGGATACCTCCATCATTCTGAAGTGGCTCCAAGATGTGTATAAATGTGAAGTGGTCACCTTCACCGCTGACATTGGTCAGGGCGAAGAGGTGGAGCCTGCGCGCGCTAAAGCGAAAGCGATGGGTATCAAAGAGATCTACATCGATGACCTGCGTGAAGAGTATGCGCGTGACTTCGTCTTCCCTATGTTTCGTGCCAATGCGATTTATGAGGGCGAGTATTTATTGGGCACCTCAATTGCGCGTCCCTTAATTGCGAAGCGTTTGATCGAGATTGCGAATGAAACCGGTGCAGATGCTATTTCTCACGGTGCGACGGGCAAAGGTAATGATCAGGTTCGTTTTGAGCTAGGTGCCTATGCGCTCAAACCAGACGTTAAAGTGATCGCGCCGTGGCGTGAATGGGATTTGCTGTCACGTGAGAAGTTAATGAAGTATGCCGAAGAGAATGGCATCGAGATTGATTACGCGAAGCAAGGTAAAAAATCACCTTATTCTATGGATGCTAACTTGCTGCACATCTCTTACGAGGGTGATCAGTTAGAAGATCCATGGGTTGGCCCAGAAGATGACATGTGGCGTTGGACCGTCTCTCCAGAGCAAGCGCCTGATGAGCCAACTATTCTGACCCTGACCTTCGAGCGAGGCGATATCGTAGCGATTGATGGTAAAGCGATGAGTCCAGCAACGGTGATGGAGCATCTTAATAAAGTCGCTGGTGCGAATGGTGTAGGTCGTGATGACATCGTAGAAAACCGATACGTGGGTATGAAATCTCGTGGTTGTTACGAAACCCCAGCGGGCACTGTGATGCTTAAAGCACACCGCGCGATTGAGTCTCTAACATTAGACCGTAACGCCGCTCATCTTAAGGATGAGTTGATGCCTAAGTATGCAGAAATGATTTATAACGGTTACTGGTGGAGCCCAGAGCGTGAAGCACTGCAGGCTTTAATTGATAAAACGCAAGAAACTGTTAACGGTGATGTGCGAATTAAGCTATATAAAGGTAACGTGATTGTTGAAGGTCGTCGTTCGGAGTCTGATAGCTTGTTTGATGCAACGATTGCAACGTTTGAAGATGATGGTGGCGCCTACGATCAAAAAGATGCAGCAGGCTTTATTAAGCTCAATGCATTGCGTTTGCGCGTTGGTGCTCGTCGTAAAAAGTGAGATTGACATGAAGATTAAAAACTTAGCATTTTGGTTGTTGGGTATCGTTACTACGGTAGCGATTGCGGCTCAAATCGCACCACCGATTCGTGGTGATTGGACTGCAGAGCAAGTCACTAAGAATGTGTATGTCATTCATGGCCCGTTAGGTAATCCATCACCTGAGAACCAGGGCTTCATGAATAACCCAGCCTTTGTGGTCGGTCCTGAAGGTGTGGTTGTGATTGACCCAGGTGGTACAGTACAAACTGGCCATCTACTAATGAAGCACCTTAAGGCGACAACGGATAAGCCAGTCGTAGCGGTTATTGATACGCATATTCACGGCGATCATTGGTTGGGCAATCAAGCGGTTCGCGAAGCGTATCCAGAGGTGCCTATTTATGGTCACCCGCGCTTAGTTTCACGTGTGAAAGCTGGCGCGGATGTTGAGTGGTTGAGCTTGATGCATGAAATGACGCATAAGGCATCAGAAGGCACCGTTGCTGTTCCACCTGAAAAAGAGATCAAAGATGGTGATCGTTTGAGCCTGGCTGGCTTAACGTTTGAAGTGATGCACGTGGATAAGTCACATACTGATAGTGATTTGATGTTGTACATCCCAGAGCTTGAAACCGTGTTCACAGGTGATAACGTAGGTAACAACCGTATTCTGCGTATCGACCAAGGTAGCTTCAAAGGCAATATGGATGCGATTGCAAAGATACTCGAGTTACCCGCAAAAACCTTTGTGCCAGGACATGGCCTTTCGGGTGGCAGAGAGGTACCTGAGAGTTACTTAAAGTACATGCAGACAGTCTACAAAGAAGTAGAAGCTGCATTTGAAGAAGGTAAGCCCGACTACGAAGTTCGCCCAACCTTGATGCCTAAGTTGTCAGCTTGGAAAGACTGGGATGGTTTTGGTGATACCGTTGGTGGTCACATTAATACCAGCTACCTTGAGATTGAAGAAGCCGCTTTCTGATTTAGTCAAGAAATACGATAAACCCTTGAGCCCCGCTTCGGCGGGGTTCATTATGTCTAGAGTTTGAAAGGGGTTTATTTTGCCATTATCTGATCGTCCATTGGTTGCACTGAGTAGCTGTTTAGCTGGTGAGAAAGTGCGTTATGACAGCGCGCATAAACGTGATCGCTGGCTTATGAATGATTTCTCAGAATATGTCGATTACGCAAAATTTTGCCCAGAGGTTGGTATTGGCCTGACTATTCCAAGAACACCAATTCGTCTGGTGCATAAAGATAATGATGTGCGGGTCCTTGATGTGCGTGACCCTTCGATTGATGTGACGGATCGTCTGCGTAACTTTGCCTTTGATACCGTGCCAAAGCTTGAGGATATGTCGGGCTATGTCTTTAAAAGTAAGTCGCCAAGTTGTGGCTTATTTAAGGTGAAGGCTTACATGGAGAATGGTCACCCAAGTGATAGATCAGCACCGGGTGCCTATGCTGAAGTGTTGGCGCAAGAGGTGCCTGATCTTCCCATGGAGGAAGAGGGTCGTTTGTGTGATGACATGTTGCGCGAGAATTTTGTTAATCGCGTCTTTGTCTATCACCGTTTGTTGAAGCTAAGGGATGAGGGGTTGAGTGCAAAAGCGATCGTTGAATTTCACTCGCGTCATAAGTACATGATCATGGCGCACTCACAGGTCGCGTATCAGTCACTCGGACAAAAGGTTGCCAATCTAAAAGGCATTGATCTCGATGTGTTTTATCTTGAGTATCGACGTGAACTGATGGCGGCATTAACTCAACGTGTAAAACGCCGTCAGCATGTCAATGTGATGCAGCATCTGACGGGGTACCTTAAAAAGGCCGTTGATGCGGATGATAAAAAAGAAATCTTAGAAGCTTTGGATGATTACAAGCGTGGTGATGTGCCTTTGGTTGTGCCTATGAAGCTGCTTGCGCATTACTTCCGTTGCCATCCTGATCCGTATATTGGTGATCAGTATTACTTAAACCCGTATCCCTCTTCATTGAAGTTACGAAACAATGTCTGATAAACGTTTTGGCATCATCGTGATTGGGGATGAGATTTTGAATGGTCGTCGTAAAGACCGTCATTTCCAAGGTATTGGTGATCGCATTCGTATGCGCGGATATGGCATCGCTTGGTTACGCATTTTGTCTGATGACCCTGCGTACCTTGAAGCTGAGCTGCGTCGCACCATGTCAGAAGATCGTCCTGTATTTTGCTGTGGTGGTATTGGCGCAACACCGGATGATCACACGCGTGCTTGTGCAGCTATAGCGGCTGGTGTGCCTATAGAAGCACATAAAGAGTTCATTGATATCTTGGTTGATAAGTTCGGTGATGAGGCTTATCCAACACGTGTGCGTATGGCGGATCTACCGAAGGGAAGTGCGTTGATACCAAATCCTTATAACCGCATTCCAGGTTTTTACATTAATCAGCACTACTTTATGCCGGGCTTTCCGGATATGGCGCATCCAATGACCGATTGGGTGTTTGAGCAGTTTTATCCTGTGATGAATCCTGAAAAGCAAAAAGCAGTGTGGGTTGAGGGTGCGATTGAGTCCAAGCTTGTACCGATCATGGATCGCATGATGGAAAAATACCCTAAGCAAAAACTGTTTAGTTTGCCGCGTTTAGGTGAGCATCCAAGAATTGAGTTGGGCTATCGCGGAGATGAGATCGAGCAGCCCTTTAAAGATTTACTCGATGAGCTCGATGCGGGTGGGTTCACCTACACAAATTCGTGTGATTAATCTTTTACAGTAGCAGGGCGAGTCGTGCCGTCAGAAAAAGTCATCGGCAGGCCAGCAGTTTTCCAACCAATCACGCCATCACGAAAATAGTAGATATTGGAGTAGCCCCAGTGGACGGCCAGGGTTGATGCGCGATAGCTACGTGAGCACTTTTTGCCACTGCAATAAATAACAATCTCTTGATCAGGTTGAATAAGTCCCATTAAGGCTTCTTTTGAGTAACCATTCTTTAGATCAAGATGAATCGCATTGGGAATATGTTTGCGGTTGAATAGACGTTGATTGCGTACATCAAGAAAAGAAACGCCACGGTTAAATAATGCTGCAGCTTGCTCAACGCTAACGGTTGTTGTGCCTTCGACACTCTTCGGCGATTCCCATTTCCCCGATTCTTCGGCGAATGAGATAGAGGTAACGAGTAATAGACCTAAAATGAGTAAGCGTTTCACGTTAAGACTCCCACGAGGGTTTTTGACGTTGATGACCTTTTTCATGCAACTTTTCCAGATACTCAGTCCAGTATAGAGCTTTCTTACGTCCCAAGTCATACAGGTAATCCCAATCGTACAAACCTGAGTCATGACCGTCATCAAACACGATTTTTACTGCATATTGGCCCACTGGGTTTATTTCAATGATGTTAACGTCCTGTTTGTCCACTTCGAGCTTAGCTTTCTGGCCCCAGTGGCCACGCACCTCCGCGGAGGGTGAATACACCCTTAAGAGTTCGCAGCTCAATTCATGTGTCACACCATCGCTGTAGGTAATCTCGAGTGCATGCGATTTTTGATGCAAAGTGATATCGACGGGGCGAAGTTGCGTCATGATTTAGTAGATGAAAGGAATGAGACGTTTATGACTACGCATGTAATCACTGTAGTTGCTAAAACGAGTTTGCAGATACTGTTCTTCTTTATGCATCTTGCCAAGAATGGCTAAGCTCAGCGTGATTAGGGATAAGCTGTTAATCCAGTGATTGTTATAAATCACCATGCCTACCATAAAGAGTATGACTGATAGATACATTGGGTGACGTACCCATTGATAAGGCCCGGTCACAATAAAGTTCGCGTTATCGAGAATCTCGGGATAAATCGCAAAATTACCGAGCTTATTGTGCATCAAGGTATAGATGCCAACCAGTACACCGAGTCCCGCTATCGTTAACCAAGCAAGTGGGTTTTGAGCCTCTGCAATGGGGTAAAGTCCAACGCCAATGGAGCTAAATTGAAGCAGCACAAAAAAATGACTGGCCAGTGGATGGTGGGTCATTGTGTTGCGCCTAGCTTTTTTGCATGAGCCAATGTTGCTTCAGGGTCTTGGGTGTGTGAAACCCAACCGCCAAGATGTTTCTGAATCAGTGAGCTCAACATGGCAATGTGATTGGGTTGTGCATTCAAGCAAGCGATGTACTCGTAACGTTCGCCACCGGCTTCTAAAAAGGTGTCCCGATTTTCCATGCCGATTTCTTCAATGGTTTCTAAGCAATCAGCTGAGAATCCAGGGCAGATCACTTGAATAGACTTGACGCCTTCCTCGCCAAACTTTTCGAGCGTGTGATCAGTGTAGGGTGATAACCACTGTTTTGGTCCTAAGCGTGATTGGAAACTGATTTGCCATTCACCTTCTTTTAGTCCTAAGCGCTCAGCGAGTAAGCGTCCTGTTTTGTGACATTCGCAGTGATAGGGGTCACCCTTATGGAAGTACTCTTCAGGTACACCGTGAAATGACATGAGCAGCTTGTCCGCACCGCCATGTTCTGCACGCCAATTTTCAACGCTATTAGCCAGAGCTTCTATGTAATAAGGATTGTCATGGTAGTGATTGATAAAGCGTACTTCGGGCAACCAGCGCCACTTTTTGAGTTGGTCAGTGACCTCATCAAAGATGGATGCGGTGGTGGTGGCTGAATACTGCGGATACATCGGAACAACAAGTAATTCACGAACGCCACGCTCTTGCATACTTTTTAGCACCGAGCCAATCGAAGGTGAGCCATAGCGCATCGCAAGATCAACCACCACTTCATCGCCGTAAGTGGTCTTAAGTGATTCACTAATTGCAGCAGTTTGCTCTTTTGAAATACTCATCAAGGGTGAGCCGTCTTCAGTCCATACCTTTTGGTAAGCCTTGGCTGATTTGCGAGGACGTGTATTGAGAATGATGAAGTTGAGTACAAACCACCAGATAGGGCGAGGCACTTCAACTACACGTGGGTCCCACAGAAATTCTTTTAAATAACGACGTACCGATTTGGTGTCGGGAGCATCTGGGGTACCAAGGTTGACGATTAATACGCCGGTCTTAGCTTTTGAGTTGTGGTGGAAGCTATTGTTGTCCATGGAATGTTCTCTTTATTTTTGTAAAGTCTAACAAGCGCGCTCGATGAATGGGCGAGAATTGCTTGCAGCATGCTAACCAACAGAGCTAAAGGACGGATGACCCAGAAAACCACGCTGTCTAAGTCGCCCGATGTTTTCTTACACAGGCTAGAATAAGTACATGACGATGAAATTTTGCATGGCGTGTGGCTCACAGGTGGAACTGAAGATCCCTTCAGGCGATAACCGTGAGCGTCATGTTTGTATTACCTGCGGTGAGATTCATTACCAAAACCCCAGGATCGTGACTGGCTGCATTCCTGTTTGGGAAGATAAAGTGCTGCTGTGTAAGCGAGCAATCGAGCCACGCTATGGCTTGTGGACGGTGCCGGCAGGTTTTATGGAAAACGGTGAATCAACCCATGCCGGTGCGATGCGCGAGACTCGCGAAGAAGCGAATGCGCGCGTTGAGATTAATGAGCTTTATATGACGGTTAATCTGCCTTTGATCAATCAAGTCTATATGTTGTTTAGAGCGCAGTTGCTCGATCTCGATTTCTCCGCCGGTGAAGAAAGCTTAGATGTGCGTCTATTCAGCGAAGATGAAATCCCTTGGGATGAGCTTGCATTTCCTACCGTAGAAATTAGTTTGAAGCGTTTTTTCGCTGATCGAGCTCGCGACGAATTTATCCCAGGAATGGTGGATATCGTTCGTGATGCTGAAGCACCCAAAGGCTATCGCGTTACAGAGATTGCTTAGTAGCCAAGCAGAAGTTCGAGTACTACTTTACTGCCGAAGTAGGCCAACATCAGAATCACAAAGCCACTGATGGTCCAATTAATCGCGGTGCGACCACGCCAACCAAAACGATAACGTCCTGCCAACAACGTAGCGAAGACAACCCACGCGACGATCGATAAGATGGTTTTGTGTGCAACCTTTTGCGCAAACATGTCGTCGAGATATACGAAGCCAAAGCTGAGCGCCAAGCACAACAACACAAAACCCACGCCAATCATTTCGAAGAGTAGCGCTTCCATAGTTTGTAAGGGTGGTAATAAACGAATAAAGCCGCCTGGATGGTGCTTTCGCAAATGATTATCTTGAACCGAAAGCAACAAGGCTTGAACCGCGGCGAGGGTCAAAATGGCATAAGCCAGCATAGAGGTAACAACGTGTAGTCGTAGTGCCCAGCCCGCATTGATGTTGAGTAAATGTTCACCCGGGTAGCTCATCTGAAGCCAAAGGGTCAAACCTGCTAGCGGCATGATCACAATGCCGAGATTATCAATTGGCTTGCTGATGGCTGAAATAATCAGCAATACCGCAATCACGAAGGTGGTTAGCGAAACGGCATTGGATATATTGAAATTGATGCCGGCGGAGGTATCCATTGCCGAAACTAACGCCCATGCATGCAGAATTGCTGCGATTGCGGCAAAGCTAAACGCCAGACTTCTCTGTGGGGTCAGTGCATGCTGAGTGGCAAACAATCGCATTCCCAGGCTAGCGCCTGCGAGCAGGTAGAGCGCAATGCTCAGCAGCGATAAAAGGTGGTTATCCATGAGCGCGAATAATGGCATATCGGCTGTGGGTACGCGAGCACAGCAGGTGCTGCTTTGAACCGTTATAATGGCCTTATTCTCAAGAACCTCTCGAGCTGATCTATGTTTCAGAACCTGTCTGACCGTTTAGGTGGCGCGCTGCAGAAATTGCGTGGCCAAGGTCGTATTACCGAAGACAACATCAAAGATACGATGCGCGAAGTGCGTATGGCGCTTCTCGAGGCAGATGTTGCGCTGCCAGTCGTTAAGGCTTTTGTTGATCAAGTTAAAGAAAAGGCGCTTGGTGAGGCGGTAATGAAGAGTCTGACGCCAGGTCAGGCCCTTGTAAAAATCGTTAATGACGAACTGGTTACCGTCATGGGTGAGGCAAATGAAGGCCTTAACCTGAATGCACAACCGCCGGCTGTCGTGATGATGGCGGGTCTACAGGGTTCGGGTAAAACCACTAGTGTGGGCAAGCTTGCACGCTTGCTCAAAGAACGACATAACAAAAAGGTCATGGTGGTGAGCTGTGACGTCTATCGCCCTGCGGCGATTGATCAGCTGCAAACCTTAGCTAACGAAGTCGGCGTTGATTTCCATCCGTCGAACATCATGCAAAAGCCAGATGCAATTGCAAAAGAAGCGCTGGATGCGGCAAAGCGTTCGTTCTGCGATGTACTGCTTGTGGATACGGCAGGTCGCTTGCACGTCGATGGCGAAATGATGCAAGAGATCAAAGCGCTGCATGCATCGATCAACCCGGTCGAGACGCTGTTTGTTGTTGATGCGATGACCGGTCAGGACGCGGCGAATACAGCGAAAGCCTTTGATGAAGCGCTACCACTCACCGGTGTGATTCTGACGAAAACCGATGGTGATGCGCGTGGTGGTGCGGCCCTATCGATCCGTCAAATTACCGGTAAGCCGATTAAATTCTTAGGTGTTGGTGAGAAAACGACCGCATTGGAAGCCTTCCATCCTGATCGTGTTGCCTCGCGTATTTTGGGCATGGGTGACGTACTGAGCTTGGTCGAAGAGGTCACGCAAAAGGTCGATCACGATAAGGCTGAGAAGCTCGCAAAGAAATTACAAAAAGGTAAAGACTTCACCTTGGCGGATTTCAAAGAGCAGATGGAACAAATGCAAAATATGGGTGGCATGTCTGGGTTGATGGATAAGCTGCCAGGTATGGGGCAGATCCCAGATGCAGTTAAAGCGCAGGTTGGTGATAAAGAGACCAATCGCACCATTGCCATCATTAACTCGATGACCCCGCAGGAGCGCGAATTTCCTGGTGTTATTAAAGGCTCACGTAAAAAGCGTATTGCTGCCGGTTCAGGCGCTCAGGTGCAAGACGTCAATCGCATGCTGAAGCAGTTCATGCAGATGCAAAAGATGATGAAGAAGATGAAAGGCGGCGGTATGGAAAAAATGCTCAAGGGCTTGGGCGGAAAAATCCCCGGTCTTGGCGGCTTAGGCGGTCTCGGTGGAGGCGGCGGCTTCCCGTTTAAATAATCAGTCGAGAGTCAGCAGGCGCAACACATCGGGATCGATGCTCTGATGAGCTTGATCAGCAGGTGCCCAGCGCATATCACTGCCCATGCAATAAGCGCCCAGATATTCGTTTGGCGGATTTCCCTTCCAATCATCCGGTGAGAGCATCGAAAATTGGCTTGCACCCTCTGGGGTTCTATATAAATGATAGGTTTTGCCAGGGATCTTCTTAAATTGGCACTTCGCGCGATGCAGTTGCATGTTTTCCTGCGCTTGGGTCAAAATTCCACGAGCCTGTTCTTGTAAAAACTTGATTTGCTGAGCAATTTGTTCCAATTGAACATTGACCTGACCCGCTAGCATTTCATCGGCTTTTTCGACCTGCTCAGCCAGTTCGACCAGATTAAATGCCGGGGCTAAACGGCTGACAGGGTAGGGCGCAGAGCTGTCAAAGCCTTGGTGCAGCTGGGGTGCTCCGGATTTTGAACTTTTTTCTGACATTTCAGACCCTTCGATAGAAAAATCGCATCAATTTTCGCTTCACAAATGCCGCGATTTGCGTAGAATACCGCGTTTCCTTCACGGGGGCCCCTGTTTGAGGTGCCGTCTGTCTGAGAATTCAGGCCAGAAAGACCGTTGAGATATTAGTAACAAACATTAGGTTTACGAAGACATGGTTTCAATTCGTTTAGCCCGTAGTGGCGCGAAGAAGCGTCCTTTCTACCACTTGGTGGCAGCTGACTCACGTCGTGCACGTGGCGGTCGTTACATCGAGCGTTTGGGTTTTTACAACCCATTAGCAGTAGAAGGCATTGAAGAGCAACGCATC
>CBFHYJ010000042.1:0-15139 GCA_965659945.1 Sedimenticolaceae bacterium
CCACCGCTGGTACAAGCGATGGATGAGCGTAAAGCCAAGATCGCTGATGGTCTGGCAGCTGCAGAGCGCGGTGCGCATGAGCAAGAATTAGCAGAGAAACGTGCTGTTGAAACTATCGCTCAAGCAAAGCAACAAGCAGCTGAGATTAAAGCGAATGCTGAAAAGCAGGCGTCAATGATTGTTGAAGAAGCCAAGAACAAGGCCCAAGAAGAGGGTTCTCGTCAATTGGCTGCAGCACAAGCAGAGATCGAGCAAGAAACCAACAAAGCGCGTGAGCAATTGCGTGGCAAAGTTGCTGAACTGGCAGTCGTCGGTGCAGAGAAAATCTTGCGTAAAGAGATCGATGCTAATGCGCACAAAGACATCGTAGACGCTGTCGCGCAACAGATCTGAGGCAGGCCCTATGGCTGGAGACGCTACAACTATCGCTCGACCTTACGCTGAAGCAGCTTTTCAGCGCGCGGTTGAAACTAATGCACTTGATCAATGGGCTGACATGTTTAGCTTGTTGGGTGCGGTTGCTCAAGATGCTGCAATGCAGGCTGTGATCAACAACCCAAAGAAAACCGCTGCACAAAAAGCTGACTTACTGATGGATATCGGTGGTTCTAGAATCAATGCAGAAGGTAACAACTTGATCAAGTTGCTGGCTGACAATGGTCGCTTGGCAGTATTGCCGGAGATCGCCACAGCGTTTGCACAACTTAAAGCAGGTCACGAAGGCACGATCGACGTAGAAGTCGCAACCGCTTTCCCTCTTTCAGCTGAGCAAGAGCAAACACTAGCAAGTGCACTAAAGAAAAAGCTTGGTCGTGATGTTCGCATTACGAGTACTGAAGATAACAGCTTAATCGGCGGCTTCCGTCTCCGTGCTGGCGATATGGTTATCGACGGTTCTGTATCAAGCCAAATCAGCCAATTGGCAAACCAATTAGGAATTTAACAGGGTAAGCAACCATGCAACTGAATCCCTCTGAAATCAGCGAGCTGATCAAGAAGAAGATCGAGAACTTCGATGCTTCAACTGAAGCTCACAACGAAGGCACCGTAGTTTCTGTAACTGACGGTATTGTTCGTATCCACGGTCTAGCAGACGTAATGTCTTACGAAATGCTGGAATTCCCAGGCAACGTATTCGGCTTGGCGCTTAACTTAGAGCGTGATTCAGTCGGTGCGGTTATCTTGGGTGACTACAAAAACATTACTGAAGGTGACTGGGTTAAATGTACCGGTCGCGTATTGGAAGTGCCAACTGGTCCTGAGCTACTTGGTCGCGTTGTTGACGCGCTGGGTAACCCAATGGACGGTAAAGGACCTATCAATGCTGCAACTTCAGCACCGATCGAAGAGCAAGCGCCAGGCGTTATCGACCGTAAGTCGGTAGACCAGCCAGTTCAAACCGGTATCAAAGCGATTGACGCGATGGTCCCAGTAGGTCGTGGTCAGCGTGAGTTGATTATCGGTGACCGTCAGGTAGGTAAATCAGCGATTGCGATCGACGCGATCATCAACCAGAAAGGTACTGGTATTAAGTGTATCTACGTTGCAGTGGGTCAGAAGAACTCAACTGTTGCGGGTCTGGTTCGTAAGCTTGAAGAGCACGGCGCAATGGAACACACCATTGTTGTTTCTGCTCCTGCAGCTGACTCAGCAGCAATGCAATTCATCGCTCCTTACTCTGGTTGTACCATGGGTGAGTACTTCCGCGACCGCGGTCAAGACGCGATGATTATTTATGATGACTTGACCAAGCAGGCATGGGCTTATCGTCAGGTTTCATTGTTGCTACGTCGTCCACCAGGTCGTGAAGCGTACCCAGGTGACGTTTTCTATTTGCATTCACGTTTGCTTGAGCGCGCAGCTCGTGTAAATGCTGATTACGTTGAAAAGTTCACCAACGGTGAAGTGAAAGGCCAAACCGGTTCATTGACCGCGTTCCCTATCATTGAAACCCAAGCTGGTGACGTATCAGCGTTCGTACCAACTAACGTAATTTCGATTACTGACGGTCAGATCTTCTTGGAATCTGATTTGTTCGCAGCAGGTATGCGTCCTGCGATTAACGCGGGTCTGTCAGTATCTCGTGTTGGTGGTTCGGCACAGACAAAGATCATTAAGAAGCTCGGCGGCGGTGTTCGTCTAGCATTGGCTCAATATCGTGAATTGGCAGCGTTCTCGCAGTTCGCATCAGATTTGGACGAGGCAACTCGTGCACAGTTGGAGCGCGGTAAGCGCGTAACTGAATTGATGAAGCAGGCGCAGTACAGCCCTTTGAATACAGCTGAAATGGCGTTCTCGTTGTTCGCAGCAAACGAAGGTTACTTAGACGATGTTGAAACCTCTAAGGTTGTTGCATTCGAAGCAGCTCTTCACCAGTACCTAGCAGCTAACCAATCATCATTGGTTGCAGATGTAAACGCTAAGGCTGACTGGAATGATGACGTTGAGGCTAAGTTCCACGACGCCATGAAGGACTTCAAGGCAAACAACACTTGGTAAGCACTTAATCTAGCGACTCGTGGGAGTCGCTAGGTTTTTCGATTTAAAGCGAGAGACACATGGCAGGCGCAAAAGAAATTCGCACAAAAATCGCTTCCGTAAAAAGTACGCAGAAGATCACGCGTGCAATGGAAATGGTTGCTGCTGCGAAAATGCGTAAAGCACAAGACCGCATGAGTCAGTCTCGTCCGTACGCGGACAAGATGCGACAGATCGTAGGTCACGTCGCTTCAGCTAACGCTGAGTACACACATGACTTCATGAAAACAGGTGAAGTTAAAAAGATCGGCTACATCATTGTGTCATCTGACCGTGGCTTGTGTGGTGGCTTGAACACCAACCTTTTCCGTCGCTTGGTACGTGATATCAAAGCGTTGCGTGATGAAGGTAACGAAATTAAGTATTGCTTAGTGGGCAATAAAGCACTGGGTTTCTTCCGCCGTGTAGGTGGTGAAGTGTTGGCGCAGGTAACGCATTTAGGTGACCAGCCACACGTTGATGACTTAGTCGGCACCGTTAAGGTAATGCTGGATGCGTTCAGCAATGGCGAAGTGGATGAGATTCGCTTGGCGTACAACACTTTTGTTAACACCATGACACAAGAGCCAACGATTTCTAAGTTGGTACCTTTAGCTACTGGTGAAGATGAAGGTGAGCTGAAGCACCACTGGGATTACATTTACGAGCCTGGTTCTCGTGAAGTATTGGATGCACTTTTGGTTCGCTATATCGAATCAATCGCGTATCAAGCGGTGGTAGAGAACGCAGCATGTGAGCAATCAGCACGTATGGTTGCAATGAAGGCTGCAACAGATAACGCCGGAAACATGATTGATGAGCTGCAGTTGATTTATAACAAAGCGCGTCAGGCGGCGATTACCCAAGAGATCTCTGAGATCGTGGGTGGCGCAGCAGCGGTATCAGGCTAAAAAGAATTTTAAATTTAACCGCAGCTTCGGTTGCGAATGTATTGATTGAGAGGAAACGCCAATGAGCACGGGTAAGGTCGTCGAAATTATCGGCGCGGTGGTCGACGTTCAATTTGATCGCGGTGCTATGCCAAAGGTATATGACGCGTTAAAGATCGAGTCAGCAGGTTTGACCCTTGAGGTTCAACAGCAGCTGGGCGACGGTGTTGTACGTGCTATCGCAATGGGCTCAACTAACGGTTTGAAGCGTGGTGCTGAAGCTAGCAACACAGGCGCGCCAATCCAGGTGCCAGTGGGTCAAGCAACCCTAGGCCGCATCATGGACGTTTTGGGCGAGCCGGTTGACGAAGCAGGTCCTATCGGTGAAGAGAAGCGTATGCCGATCCACCGTGAAGCGCCAAAGCTAGAAGATCAATCATCAGCAACAGAAGTTCTTGAGACTGGTATCAAAGTTATCGACTTGATCATGCCGATCCAAAAGGGCGGTAAAGTTGGTCTGTTCGGTGGTGCGGGTGTAGGTAAAACCGTAACGCTGATGGAACTAATTCGTAACATCGCGGTAGAGCACTCAGGCTTCTCAGTATTCGCAGGTGTAGGTGAGCGTACTCGTGAGGGTAACGACTTCTACCACGAGATGTCAGAAGGTGGCGTACTCGACAAAGTATCACTGGTATACGGTCAGATGAACGAGCCACCAGGCAACCGTTTGCGTGTTGCGTTGACTGGTTTGACCATGGCGGAATACTTCCGTGACGAAGGTCGTGACGTATTGATGTTCGTAGACAACATTTACCGTTATACCTTGGCGGGAACCGAGGTATCAGCACTGCTAGGTCGTATGCCTTCTGCGGTAGGTTATCAACCAACACTGGCAGAAGAGATGGGTGTACTCCAAGAGCGTATTACCTCTACTAAGACAGGTTCAATCACCTCGTTCCAAGCGGTATACGTACCTGCGGACGACTTGACTGACCCTTCACCTGCAACCACCTTCGCACACTTGGATGCGACCTTGGTATTGTCTCGTCAGGTAGCTGAGCTTGGTATCTACCCTGCGGTAGACCCACTCGACTCAACCTCACGTATTCTTGACCCACATGTTGTGGGCAACGAGCACTACGACACAGCGCGTGGCGTTCAAGGTGTATTGCAGCGCTACAAAGAGCTGAAAGACATCATCGCGATCTTGGGTATGGACGAATTGTCTGAAGAAGATAAGACCGTTGTACAACGTGCTCGTAAGATTCAGCGTTTCTTGTCACAACCATTCTTCGTTGCAGAAGTGTTTACTGGTGCACCAGGTAAGTACGTTACCTTGGCGCAAACCATTGCTAGCTTCAAAGGTATCTTGAATGGTGAGTACGACCACTTGCCAGAACAAGCGTTCTACATGTGTGGCGACATCGAAGAAGCTGTCGAAAACGCAAACAAGAAGTAATGCATAACAGCAAGGTTCTGTGAAAACGGAATCTGGAGAAGACAAATGGCAATGACCATTCATGTTGACATCGTAAGTGCTGAAGGCAATCTCTACTCTGGTCAGGGTGAGATGGTTTATGCACCTGCTGCGATGGGTGAAATTGGTGTGGCACCTCGCCATACACCGCTAATTTCACCTTTGAAAGCGGGTGAAGTTCGCGTTGATGTGGGCAATGGTAAGCCGCAAGAGCATTTCTATGTGTCTGGCGGCATGATCGAAGTTCAGCCTTTTAAGGTCACCATTCTTGCAGATACGGGTATCCGTGCAGCAGATTTGGACGAGGCAGCTGCTCAAGAAGCGAAGCGTCGTGCCGAAGATGCAATGGCTAATCAATCAGCTGATATGGATCTGGCGAAAGCACAGGTTGAATTGGCTGAAGCCGTTGCACAGCTACGCGCTATTGATCGTCTCAGAAAGACAAAGTAAAGCGCGTCAGCTCTTGCTAGAATCAAAGGCTCTGAGTGCAAACTTAGGGCCTTTTTTATTATCAACGTTTTAGGGAGAAAACGAATGACCCTTGCAGTCGCTATCTTGGCCGCCGGCAAAGGCACACGGATGAAATCTTCTATGCCGAAAGTGCTTCATCCTCTGGCGCACAAACCACTTGTCCAGCATGTTATCGATACAGCGCGTTCATTAGACCCAAGCCAAATCGTGGTGATCTATGGCCACGGCGGTGATCAGGTGCGTGAAGTGGTGACTGATGCTGACCTCTCTTGGGCTGAACAAGCAGAACAGTTAGGCACAGGTCATGCGGTGCAGCAAGCAATGCCGCACATCAAAGAAGCTGATCGTTTACTGGTGCTCTATGGTGATGTGCCACTGACAAGTGCCGAGACCTTACGAGAATTACTCGATCAAGCCGGTGATGGGATGGGCTTACTCACCATTAATTTAGATGACCCAAGCGGTTATGGTCGTATCGTTCGAGATGACAAAGGTGCGGTAGAGCGTATTGTTGAACAAAAAGATGCGAATGCGGATGAGCTTGCTATTCGAGAAGTGAATACCGGCATTATGGTCCTCCCGGGTGAAAAAATTACGGGTTGGCTCGATGGCCTTTCGAATAATAATGCGCAGGGCGAGTACTATCTAACCGACTTGTTAGCGATGGCGGTCAACGATGGTGTTTCTATTGCCGTCACTCAGCCAGAGCATCAATTTGAAGCTGATGGCGTGAATAATAAACTTCAGTTGGCAGAGCTAGAGCGCGCTTACCAGCGACTTCAAGCTGATCGCTTAATGACTGATGGCGTATTGCTTCGTGATCCGAATCGATTTGATTTGCGTGGCAACTTAACGCATGGCACGGACTGTGAGATTGACATAAATGTGATCATCGAAGGTAACGTGAGCTTAGGTAATAACGTAAAGATCGGTGCAAATGTGGTGCTACGAAACGTCAGTATTGGCGATAACACCGTTGTGGTTGAGAACTGTATTTTTGACGATGCAACAGTGGGTGCGAATTGTACGATTGGGCCATTCTCTCGATTACGCCCAGGCGCAGACCTAACGGGCGGCGCACACATTGGTAACTTTGTAGAGATCAAAAAGTCGGTTGTTGGGTTGGGCTCTAAGGTTAACCACCTGACTTATATCGGCGATAGTCAAATTGGCGCCGAGGTAAACATTGGTGCTGGCACAATCACTTGTAACTACGATGGCGCGAATAAGCACACCACAGTGATTGGGGACAATGCATTCATTGGTTCAAACTCTGCATTGGTGGCACCCGTGACGATTGGCAAAGGCGCAACAATTGGTGCAGGCTCAGTTATCAGAAAAGACACGCCGGATGACAAGCTAACGTTATCAGGCGGCAAACAGGTCACCATTTCAAATTGGGAACGACCGAAGAAACAACCTAAGTAAGCGAAAGACTATGTGTGGCATTGTTGGCGCGGTTTCACATCGCGATGTTGTAGCAGATCTTGTAGAAGGATTACGTCGACTGGAATACAGAGGCTATGACTCAGCGGGCGTTGCTATTCTCAGTGATAGCAACATTCAAAATCGCCGCGCAGTGGGCAAGGTTGCAAGGCTTGCTGATCTCATTAAAGAGCAGCCATTAACGGGAACAACAGGTGTTGCGCATACCCGATGGGCGACTCATGGCGTGCCGGCAGAACGTAATGCACACCCACACCGTAGTGGTGAAGATGTCGTAGTAGTGCATAACGGCATCATTGAAAACCATGCCGAGCTTCGCGAGTCATTGAAAGCAGATGGCTATACATTTCAATCTGAAACAGATACAGAAGTTATTGCGCATCTATTAGCTCGCCATCTTAAAGCTGGGCTATTACTGGAAGCATCGGTTAAAGCAGCGCGTGAAGAATTAGTTGGTGCGTATGGCATGGCAGCGATTAGCCCACATGAGCCAGATGTCATGGTAGTGGCTCGCGCAGGCAGCCCACTCGTGATCGGTATTGCCGATGATGAACACCTTATTGCATCAGATGTCTTTGCACTTCTCCCGATTACCCAGCGTTTTATCTTCTTAGAAGAGGGTGATGTTGCGGTATTAAGTCGCAAAACCATTGCGATCTTTGATAGCGCAAACAACACTGTTGTGCGTGATGAAAAAGTGTCAGAAGTCAGCGCTGAAAATACTGAGAAAGGTCATTATGAACATTACATGCTCAAAGAGATCTATGAGCAACCTGCACGTATTGCTGAAACGTTAGAAGGGCGAATTTATAAAGGTCGCTTATTAGAAGAAAGCTTTGGTCATACCGCGACCGAGCTTTTCAATAAGACGAGAAATATTCATATTATTGCGTGTGGTACCAGTTTTCACGCAGGCTTGGTCGCTAAATATTGGCTAGAAGAGATTGGTATTCCATGTCACGTAGAAGTCGCAAGTGAGTACCGTTACCGCCAAGTTGTAGTGCCCGAGGGTACTTTGTTTATTTCAGTATCTCAATCTGGAGAAACCGCAGACACGCTTGCAGCGCTGCGGGCAGGTAAAGGCGCAAAATACTTGGGATGCTTGACGGTATGTAATGTGCCCGAGAGTTCCTTGGTGCGTGAATCAGATGTGGCAGTAATGACACGCGCAGGTAAAGAGATTGGCGTTGCGTCAACGAAAGCATTTACGACACAGCTTGTTGCTTTGCGTCTTATAACTATCGCGCTAGCTCGACGACAGGGTATGAGTAAAGATCAAGAGAAAGCCTTGGTTGAAGAGCTTCATGCTTTGCCTCGACAGGTTGAGGTCGTGTTGGAGCTTGCTGATTCAATCAAAGCGATGGCCGCATCCTTTGCGGACAAACAAAATGCGTTGTTCTTAGGGCGTGGTACCTTCTATCCGATTGCGATGGAAGGCGCACTGAAATTAAAAGAGATCTCTTATATTCATGCTGAGGCCTATGCCGCGGGTGAGTTAAAGCACGGCCCATTGGCGCTTGTTGATGAAATCATGCCAGTCGTTTGCGCACTGCCTGATGATCCGTTGCTTGAAAAAGTGCTTTCTAATCTGCAAGAGGTGAGAGCGCGCGGAGGCGAATTGTTCTTGTTTAGTGACAAGAAAGTCAAAATTCCGCTCGATAAATATCAAGACCTCAAGTTAGACGATATCTGTCCGTCAACTGCCCCCATTGTTTACAGTATTCCACTGCAACTGTTGTCGTACTTCGTGGCGTTAGAGAAAGGAACCGATGTTGACCAGCCGAGAAACTTGGCGAAGTCAGTCACTGTCGAATAAGCCATATCTTACGTGCCGGCAGCTCAATGCGGTTTAGATTTGGGTTGAAATGAAAGTTCTCATTATCAAAAACGAAAAGTTTATTCGCTGGGCAATATCACTTACTGGCCTCAGCTTTGCCCTTGTCGTTTTAGCGCTTAGTCTATGGGTGCCATTAATTAATGCAGTTGCCAATCATTTATTAAAAGGTGCAGAACACGTCAGTGTGCAAGCAATCGCCTATAAAAACGAGCAGCTTTCACTTAATGATGTACTAGCAAGTTTGCCGTCTGGTCTGAGGATTGGTGCAAAGAGCATCACGATTGAAGCGGATATACAACAGATACTCGATGGGCAATTGAAAGCTAAAACTATCGAGGTTGAGCAGTTAAAAACAATTGGATTGTCTGAGGACCTATCGATAAAACAAATTGCGGCAGCCAATGTAAAGCTAGATGCCAATAATGCTTTGATAATCGAGCAGCTGAATGCGATTGGTTATAAACAGAAGAGTATAAGGCTAAACGAGTTATTAGGCACTCAACTAAGCTACCACCAAGATGGGCTATCTGTAGATAGCGTGAAAGTAAAAGAAGCTACTATCGATGCGCCGGTCAAAATGGTTTTGTCTTCTCTGGGATTAAATACGGTGGAGGTTGAAAATCTTTCGAAACCGAGTGAGATGGCCTATTCAATAAAAGCGATAGAAGCAAAAGACTTACGGACAGATATTCTTAGAGCGTCAGTAAATAGCGCTTCGGTATCTATTGTTGAGGGAAACACTTCAAGTATTCGCATAGAAAAGGCCTCTGCCTTAGAGGCAAACATTGATTTGAAGAGAAGTAAAAATGGTCTGTGGCAAGCGCTTCCTGCTAGCAATGGATCTTCAGATCAAAAAAACTTTGCGTGGGCTGTCGCACAGATTGTTTTACAAGAATCCAAAGTAACAATTGAAGATGGCGCGGTGTCACCAGTGTTTACCGATGAACTATCGATTAAACAGCTTAAGGCGGAAAATGTGGGTGACAAGATGACTAACGCTAAAGGCGAGTTGTCAGCGATGCTTGGTAAGTACACACCTATCCAACTAGATGCTGAATTCAGTAATCAAGCGGGTACGCTTTCAGTTAAAGCAAAAGGTGAAATTAACGGATTAGTCCTTAATCATATTGATGGCTATATCTCCAAGGATCTGGGACATAACTTTGAGCGCGGCCAACTCAGTGATAGTTTCACGCTAGCGATAAACGATAACCACATGATAATGAGCAATCAGCTTGAAGTGCGCGACCTTAAAGCGATTGCTATTGAGGGGAAAGAAGGACCTCCTTTAGGGTTAGCGGTTAAGTTGCTTCAGGATAAAGGTGGCATCTTACGCATCACGGTTCCTATTGAGGGTGATCTTGATAATCCGAAGTTTAAGATCGCTCAGGCGTTAACGCCGGTAATTACTAAAGCAGTCACTTTGGCAGCGGCATCCAATATTCAGCCATTGGGCACGGTATTACTGGTTAAGGATTTGCTTGATAAAACGTTGTTAAAAGTCAGCTTTGAGCCGGCTTTCTTTGAAGCGGGTACGGCTGTCTTTTTAAAAGACGAGGCTGATAAAATGCGCAAGCTGGCGAATGCATTGATTAAAACACCTAACCTGCAGGTGAGATTATGTGGGGTAGTGACGTCAGTCGATAAAGCTGAGACTGAAGAGGCATTTAAAAACCTAGGTGAAGCGCGCGCCGACGCAGTAAGAAAGATTCTCTTAGCTGAACGACTTCCAGAGGATCAAATCATTCCCTGTCCGCCTTATCGAGATGACGCAGAGGCGGCAAAACCACGGATTGATATCACTCTTTAATCAGACAATCTCGCAGCCCTTGAAGCTAGGTTTCGTTACACTAGCTAGATGGATGTATCTCATATTCTAGATGGCTTAAATGATGCCCAGCGCGATGCGGTTACCGCGCCCTTGGGTAGTGCTTTGGTGCTTGCCGGAGCAGGCTCAGGCAAGACTCGCGTACTCGTTCATCGTATCGCCTGGTTGTTACAGGTAGAGCAGTTATCGCCCTGGTCAATTCTGGCGGTGACCTTTACCAATAAAGCAGCACGTGAGATGCGCCACCGCATCGAAACATTGTTGGGTATGCCAATGGGTGGCATGTGGGTTGGTACCTTTCATGGTTTGGCGCACCGTTTGCTGCGAGCTCACTGGCAAGAGGCCAATTTGCCGCAAGGCTTCCAGATACTGGACAGTGATGATCAATTCCGCATGATCAAGCGGATCGTGCGTGAGCTAAACCTTGATGACAGTAAGTGGCCACCGCGACAGGTTCAGTGGTTTATCAATAACAATAAAGATGAAGGGCGTCGTGCTGATCACCTTGATGCGGCAGGAGATCCTTATCAGCGTCAGATGATTGCGTTGTATCGAGAATATGAACAAGCTTGTCAGCGTGCAGGCGTGGTCGACTTTGCTGAGCTTTTGCTACGTGCGCATGAGTTATGGCGAGATCGTCCGGATGTGCTGCAACACTATCGTGAGCGATTCAGTGCGGTTTTGGTCGACGAGTTTCAAGACACTAACTCCATTCAATATGCTTGGCTTCGCATGCTGTCCGGCGAGCAACATAAGTTATTTGTCGTGGGTGATGATGATCAATCCATTTATGGATGGCGCGGCGCTCGAGTTGAGAATATCCAAGAATTTCAATCGCATTACCCTGAAACCAAAGTTGTGCGCTTGGAACAGAACTATCGATCGACTGGCAACATCTTAAAAGCGGCTAATGCAGTTATCTCAAATAATCCAACACGATTAGGTAAAGAGCTGTGGACTGAAGATGCGGATGGCGAGCAGATTCGTGTTTATGGTGCTTTTAATGAAGTTGATGAGGCGCGCTTTGTGATCGACAACCTCAGGGAGTCGATAGAACAGGGCAGCGCGAGACAAGATATTGCCATTCTTTACCGCACATCTGCTCAATCGCGTCTCTTTGAAGAAGCGCTCATCCAACAAGGCATCCCGTATCGTGTTTATGGTGGGTTAAAGTTCTTCGAGCGCGCAGAGATTAAAGATGCCCTATCTTATCTACGTTTAGTCGCAAATCGTCATGATGATTCGTCATTTGAGCGAGCGGTTAACCAGCCGCCACGAGGGATTGGCAGCAAGACCATTGAAGCAATACGTGCACATGCCCGTGATTTTTCTTGCTCACTTTGGTCAGCATCACAAGATTTATTAAAGGGCGGCCGAATGACGCCGCGTGCATCTGGTGCACTACAAGGCTTTGTTAATCTTATCGAAGAAGCTGCATTTGAAACAAAAGAATCCGAGCTGCCCGAAAAATTCGAAGAGGTGTTGAATCGCGCCAAGTTACGTGAACACTTTGAGAAATCTCGCGATGGCAAAGGTCAAGATCGTATCGAGAACTTAGAAGAACTCGTTAATGCAACGCGCCAGTTTGAAGTGCCACCTGATGAAGAGCAGCTGACAGGGCTTGATGCATTTCTTGCCCATGCTGCACTAGAAGCAGGTGATAACCAGGCAGAAGCCTATGAAGATTCTGTTCAGCTGATGACCATGCATTCAGCTAAGGGCTTGGAGTTTCCGATTGTGTTTATCGGAGGTGTTGAAGAGGGCTTGTTCCCGCACTCGATGTCAGCAGATGACCCTGAGCGCTTAGAGGAAGAGCGACGTCTTTGTTATGTGGGTATGACACGTGCGATGCAGCAACTGACCTTATCGCATGCTGAGTCGCGACGTTTACATGGATCCGATACCTATCCATTGCCTTCCCGCTTTCTTAGAGAGATCCCCTCGGAGGTTATTCAAGAGGTACGTGCAAGGGCACAGGTCTCCCGGCCTTATAGCTCGGCGGCAGGTAGCTTAAACATGGCAGAAGAGATTACCGGCTTTACGCTTGGTCAGCGTGTGACGCATCCAAAGTTTGGTGAAGGTGTTGTACTGAATGCTGAAGGCCAGGGCAATGGCGCACGTATTCAAGTGAACTTTGAAACCGTCGGCAGCAAGTGGCTCGTTGTGGCCTATGCGAATCTAACTGCGGTATAAGCAATGGATGCGGCAGCTATCCCGCTTAGCTTATATGTGCACATTCCTTGGTGTGTTCAAAAATGTCCGTACTGTGATTTCAACTCACATCAAGTCAAAAGCACGCTAGACGAAGGGCGCTATGTTCAGCAGCTTTTACGTGACTTAGCTGATCAATATAGCTTTATACAGGGTAGGGAGATCGGGAGTATTTTTTTTGGTGGCGGTACGCCAAGTTTGTTCTCAGATAAAAGTATTGGCTATTTTCTGGATCAAGCAAGTCAGAAGGTCAGCTTCTCATCCGACATCGAAATCACCTTAGAAGCTAATCCTGGCACAGCCGATGCGAATTACTTCTCAGGCTATCGATCTAGCGGGGTAAACCGACTCTCGATTGGCGTACAAAGCCTAGATGATAAAAAGCTAAAAGCCTTAGGCAGAATTCATTCATCCAAAGAAGCAATTGCTGCTGTTGATATGGCTCGAAAAGCTGGCTTTGAGAATATTAACCTCGACATGATGCACGGCTTGCCAGATCAAACGCTCAATGAGGCGATAGATGAATTAACACGTTTGATCAGCTTAGAACCAGAGCATATCTCTTGGTATCAATTAACCCTAGAGCCGAATACCCTTTTTTATAAAAAACCACCTGAACTACCTTCGGATGACTTACTGGCTGACATGACGGATCACGGGCAAGCGCTATTAGCAGATGAAGGTTATCTGCAATATGAAGTGTCGGCTTATGCAAAAGGTGCGCAGGCGAAACACAATGTTAATTATTGGCAGTTTGGTGATTACTTAGCCGTGGGTGCCGGCGCACATGCAAAGCTAACCACCCCTGAAGGCAAGATTCATCGCTTAACTCGCTTGCGAAACCCCAAAGACTATTTAGCAAGCGATAACACCTTGAGTAACGAGCGAGTACTAGCGCGTGAAGAGTTGCCGATTGAGTTTATGTTAAATGCGTGCCGATTAAACGAAGGTGTGCCGGCTGACTTCTTTAAGCAAAGAACGGGTCTTTCGATAACTGACATTGAGTCGCAACTCGCTCAAGCAAAAGCGCGAGGCCTTCTTGTTGATAAATGTGAAGTTATTCAGCCAACAGCATTAGGACATCGTTTTCTTAATGACTTATTAGCTATCTTCGAACCCGATTAACCTTTCGGCACCAAGTGATACACCGTTTCGTTAAGCTCACTAACCCCACGCTTCACAAAATTTTGATTCTCCAATAGGGCGTCAAACGTCTTGATTACGTTAATCGTGTAGTTATCTGCGTAAAGCGCATTGACCTCACTGGGCGGCACGGAGAAGGGAGGCCCTTGCATCTCGTCTTGTGGGTACTCAAGTGTGATTAAAAATGTTTCTTTAAAGACACACAGCGATTGAATATGCTTCGCATAGTCCTTGCGCATGTTTGGCGGCAAAGCAATTAAAGAAGCACGATCAAATACAGCCGTAACGTCAGTTAACTGTGCTGAGGTGAGATCAAAAAAATCACCAATATAGATCTCAATGCCTTCGGTTGACCAACATTCCAATCCGTCACGTGTGCTTTGCGTAGCAGTGAGTTGGTTTTCAGTAAAGAAGTCACGAACAGCGATCGGGCTAAGTTCGATACCGACGACTTGATAGCCCTGATCTCTTAACCACAACAGATCGACACTTTTGCCACACAAGGGAGCAAAGACTTTGCCGCCAGCTTGCATTGCGTTTGGCCATAATTCTGACAAATGTGCATTGACCGATGCTTGATGAAAGCCAATTTGGTTGTTTGTCCAACGATCGTGCCAGTGTTGCGGGTCCATGAGGTTCTCGTCTTCGGTTATTAAGTGGCGTTATTATTCAGGCATGAGCGAAGCACTTCAATTTACCCATATCCAATGTCCCTACTGTGGCGAAAATCTCGAAATCCAGGTGGATTGCTCGGAGGGTTCGCAGTCCTACATTGAGGACTGCCAGGTGTGCTGTTGTCCGATTGAAATGCGGCTAACGGTTGGCTTGAATGATTGGCATATTGAGGCGATGCGTGATGACCAATGATTACCAACCAATCGTCTGCGGACTGTATGACCAAATTGAGCTCCTTTTGATACGAGGGGGTGAGATTGAGATACAGCAAAAGAGCGGTGTTATTGCCCGAGCACAAAATCTGTCGCTTAAAATTCAAAATGGTGCCGAGAATCTGTGTTTTTTGGATAATGGAGCGGAAATGTGTGTTCGTCTGGATGAGATTGTCCGGCTCACCTCGGAGCAAGGCAGGGTGGATCTAACTAGCTGAAAAATATGGTTATTTAAGCCTTGAGGCGTGGAGTTATTTGAATTTAAACGAAAGCGCATCATTTTTTTCGCCAAATCAGTCAGTTTGCCCCGCCTAAGCTTGCATTTTTCAAGGTCTTCGGCTAGATTACGCGACCTTTCGCAGCCAATGCTGCATTAACCAAACAAAGTGATTTGGCCCAAAAGGCCGGAGACTGACATGAAAGCTGATATTC
>CBFHYJ010000043.1:0-14348 GCA_965659945.1 Sedimenticolaceae bacterium
CGACTCTGACTCAGAGATTTTGTTGAATGTGTTTGCGCACGAGCTCGATGAGCAAGTGCAGTCACTGACCATTGAGCCGGATGATGTTTTTCGTGCTGTTGAGAAAGTGCATAAGCGATGCCGTGGTGGCTATGCTGCTGTGGCGATGATTCCAGGTTTTGGTGTGATTGCGTTCCGTGATCCTAATGGTATTCGCCCAGCTGTCTTTGGTACGCGTGAATCATCGGATGGTCATCCGGAGTTGATGGTCGCATCGGAGAGTGTGGCGCTCGATACGCTTGGGTTTACCCGTGTTCGTGATATCGAGCCAGGTGAAGCGGTGATCTTTACCATGGATGGACGTTTGTTCCATAAGCAATGTGCAGAGAGTCCTCGTCGTTCACCATGTTTATTTGAATTTGTGTACTTTGCGCGTCCCGACTCAATTATTGATGACATTTTTGTGCATAAAGCGCGCTTACGTATGGGTCAGATGTTGGCCAAGAAGGTTCAGCGTGAAATGGCTGATGAGCAGATCGATGCCATTATCCCGATTCCAGATACCAGTCGTACCTCTGCGATGGCGCTAGCGGAAGAGATTGGTGTTCGTTATGCCGAAGGCTTTATCAAAAATCGTTATATCGGTCGCACCTTCATCATGCCGGGTCAAACCACGCGTAAAAAGTCGGTGCGTCAAAAGCTCAACCCAATTGATATTGAGTTCAAAGGTAAAAACGTTTTACTCGTCGATGACTCGATTGTTCGCGGTACTACCTCACGTCAAATTGTTCAAATGGCGCGTGATGCTGGCGCTAAGAAAGTCTTCTTTGCCTCTGCGGCACCTGCAGTGCGTTATCCGAATGTTTACGGTATCGACATGCCAGCAGCAAAGGAACTCATTGCACATGGTAGAACTGACGATCAAGTGGGTGAGTGGATTGGTGCGGATCGTTTGATCTATCAGGATCTCGAAGACCTGATTGAAGCGGTACAGAAGAAAGGCAAGGCCTATGTTGATCGCTTTGATACCTCAGTGTTTGATAGCGACTATGTGACTGGCGATGTAACGCCTGAATATTTGCAGGCGCTAGAAGATGCACGTAATGATGATGCTAAATCACAGCGTGAGTCATCAAGCCGAATCAATATTGTTGGCTTACATAACGATTAATCGTCTGAACCGACTTTACCAATCGCGCAGCTGACAAAGCTTTTGGCTTTTGCAGCTGCCGCTTTTATACCTTCGACGCTACCGCTCTCTGGGTAGCCCATCTTTAAAAGGTGCGCTGCAATGGCATCGCGATCAAGATTCTCACCGTCGATCGATACAATGCCGTTTTCGACATCTACTTCTACCGTTGAGACACAAGCTTCATCCATCAGACCTTTTTTAATGCTGTTAGCGCATCCGCCGCACTTAATATTTTCGACTTGGATTGAAAGGCTCATCTTCTACCTCAATGGGTTAGGGGCGCTAAACGGAATTGATCGTGGCAAGCAACACAGGCGTTGGTAACCTTATGCAGCTGAGTAAAAACAGGCTTCAGATCATTGCTCACCGCAACATTTCTTAGGCTTAAGGATAGATCATTCGCCGCTTTGTGCATGCTGGCACCAAGCTCACGCATTGCTACGGGCATAAAGCGTGCCGCATGAGTCCCATGCTCGCCATGTTGATGGCCTTGCCCGAGTCCTTTTTCAGCAGCATCAGCTGCGGCCTCGTAATTATCTTCGACAAGAAACCCTTGGATCTGGTTAATAGCTCGTAGGTGGTCACGCATTGATTTTAAGGTCGCGTGATAAGCCGGCGTTGGAAATTCGACCAGTTGGCGTTCATCGGTACTCACGGCATGTCCATGGTGTTTCATCATCATTGCATGATGATCGATTTCGGCGATGGCAAGTGTCGAGACAAGGCTAAGCGTTAAGAAAGCGGTTATTTTTCGCATGTTTAGTCGGAATTCCTGCTGAATCAGCATAAGATAGGGCCTAATGAAGAGAGAGTGTTAGTGTTTTCTCTCATCAAGTAGTTTAAGAGTCATCATGAGCAATAACAAAGACTGGGATTTAGAAACACAAGCGATTCGTACAGGTCACGCACGTTCTCTTGAGATGGAGCACTCGGAGCCTATTTATGCGACATCGAGTTTTTGTTTTCGTTCCGCTCAGGAGGCTGCGGCGCGTTTTGCTGGTGATGAGCCGGGTAATATTTATGCGCGTTTCACCAACCCTACCACGCGAGCATTCGAGCAACGGCTTGCGGCAATGGAAGGCGCAGAGGCTTGTGTTGCAACCGCATCGGGTATGTCTGCGATCTTAGCGACCTGCTTATCGCTAATGCAGCATGGTGATCACATTGTGAGTTCACGCAGCATTTTTGGCAGTACTACAGTGCTGTTTGATAAGTACCTTGTGCGCTCTGGGATTCAAACAAGCTATGCCGATCAGTCAGATGTCGACAGTTGGCGCGTAGCTATCACGCCACAAACCAAGTTGTTGTTTGTGGAGACACCGTCAAACCCGTTAACCACGTTATGTGACATACAAGCACTTGCCGATTTGGCGCATGAGCATGATTGTTTGTTAGTGGTGGACAACTGTTTTTGTACACCGGCTTTGCAAAAGCCTTTAGAGCTTGGCGCCGATATCGTGATTCATTCGGCGACCAAATATCTTGATGGTCAGGGGCGTGCCTTGGGTGGTGCTGTTTGCGGTAGCCAGACATTAGTTGGAGAAGAGGTGTTTGGCTTCTTGCGTACCGCTGGTCCAACGATGGCGCCGTTCAATGCGTGGGTCTTCCTCAAAGGGCTTGAAACCTTATCGCTACGTATGAAGGCACACTCAGCGTCAGCTCTTGAGCTTGCTCAATGGTTAGAAGCACACCCATCTATCGAGAAAGTTTACTACCCGGGATTGCCATCCCATCCGCAGCATGAACTTGCCCAGCATCAGCAGAAAACTGGCGGCGGTATCGTTGCCTTTGAAGTGAAAGGTGGCAAAGAGGCTGCTTGGTCGGTGATCGATGCGACGCAGATGCTCTCTATTACCGCCAATCTTGGTGATGCGAAAACCACGATTACCCATCCTGCAACCACTACGCATGGTCGTTTGACTGATGAACAGCGGGAAAAAGCAGGCATTCAACAGAACTTGGTTCGCGTGGCTGTGGGTCTTGAGTCTATTGAAGACATCAAAGCAGACCTGGCTTTGGGGCTGGATCGCCTGAAATAAGGCGGAATAAGGGTTTCGAGGTCTCTCGAAACATGAAAAATATTAATTTTTCTAGGACCTGCGCCTTTGTTAAGGTGCTGCGCACTTGCGGTGCAGTCTATCTGTGCCTACCAGAAAATCAGCTAAAGGATTGATTATGTTAGAAGCTTATCGCGCTCACGTTGCAGAACGTGCTGAACAAGGTGTACCACCGCTGCCATTGTCAGCTGATCAGGTTAACGGCCTGGTTGAATTGCTGAAAAACCCGCCAGCAGGTGAAGAAGATGCCTTGATGGACCTGTTGATCAATCGCGTTCCACCGGGTGTTGATGATGCAGCTTACGTGAAAGCCGCTTTCTTGGCCGCTGTATCGAAGGGTGAAGCATCGTCTCCTTTAGTGAATAAAGAGAAAGCCGTTGAGTTGTTGGGCACTATGTTAGGTGGTTACAACATCCAGCCAATGATTGATTTGTTGGATGATGCTGATCTTGGTGGTTTAGCGGCAGAGCAGCTCAAATATACCTTGTTAATGTTTGATGCATTTCACGATGTACATGAGAAATCTAAAGCCGGTAACACCAATGCGAAAGCCGTTGTTGAATCTTGGGCGAATGCCGAATGGTTTACCCGTAAAGCGGATCTGCCAGCAGAAATTAAGCTGACTGTTTTCAAAGTAACGGGTGAGACAAATACTGATGATTTGTCGCCTGCACAAGATGCATGGTCACGCCCTGATATCCCTGTTCACGCACTCGCCATGTTGAAGATGGAGCGTGAGGGCATTGTTCCTGATGACAGTGGTAAAACTGGTCCCATCAAGCTCATTGACGAATTAAAAGCTAAGGGCAATCCACTGGTTTATGTGGGTGACGTTGTCGGTACGGGCTCTTCACGTAAGTCAGCCACTAACTCTGTGCTGTGGCACATGGGTGATGACATTCCTTTTGTACCTAACAAGCGCTCAGGTGGTGTTGTGTTGGGCGGTAAGATTGCACCGATCTTTTTCAACACGGTTGAAGACTCAGGTGCATTGCCAATCGAATGTCCTGTTGAGCAAATGAACATGGGTGATGTGATCACAGTTAAGCCTTATGAAGGTGTGGTCACTAACGAAGCTGGAGAGGTGATCTCTGAGTTCTCACTGAAGACCGATGTTATTTTGGACGAAGTGAAAGCGGGTGGTCGTATCCCATTGATCATCGGCCGTTCATTGACTGAAAAAGCACGCGAAGCTTTAGGTCTTGATGCGACTGATACTTTCCGTCGTCCTGTCGATCCTGCAGATACGGGTAAAGGCTTTACCTTGGCGCAGAAGATGGTCGGTAAGGCGTGTGGCGTAGACGGGATCCGTCCAGGTACATACTGCGAGCCACGTATGGGCACAGTGGGTTCACAAGACACCACAGGTCCAATGACCCGTGACGAATTGAAAGAGCTTGCCTGTTTGGGTTTCTCTGCTGACTTGGTGATGCAGAGCTTCTGTCACACAGCGGCGTATCCAAAGCCTGTTGATATCAATACACAGCACACCTTGCCAGAGTTCATTCAAAATCGTGGTGGTGTGTCTTTACGTCCTGGTGACGGTGTTATCCATAGCTGGTTGAACCGTATGTTGTTGCCAGATCAAGTCGGTACTGGTGGTGACTCACACACCCGTTTCCCATTGGGTATTTCATTCCCAGCAGGTTCTGGCTTAGTCGCTTTCGGCGCGGCATTAGGTGTTATGCCTTTGGATATGCCGGAGTCAGTACTGGTTAAGTTCAGTGGTGAAATGCAGCCAGGTATCACCTTGCGTGACTTGGTTAACGCGATTCCACATGCAGCGCTGAAACGTGGTTTGTTGACTGTTGAGAAGCGCGGTAAAAAGAACTGCTACAACGGACGTATCTTGGAGATCCAAGGTTTGCCTAACCTTACCGTTGAGCAAGCGTTTGAGTTATCAGATGCATCAGCAGAGCGTTCAGCAGCGGGTTGTACCATCGATCTTTCAGAAGAGTCGGTTGCTGAATACTTGCGTTCAAACATCATTATGTTGCGCTGGATGATCGAGAATGGCTACGAAGATGCGCGCACCCTTGAGCGTCGTGCCCGTGCAATGGAAGAGTGGCTAGAGAATCCAGTGTTGATGCGTGCAGATGCTGATGCGGAATACTCAGAAGTGATCGAAATCAACATGTCTGAGATCAAAGAGCCTTTGTTGGCATGTCCAAACGACCCAGACGATGTGAAGACTTTGTCAGAAGTGGCAGGCGATAAGATTGATGAAGTGTTCATCGGTTCTTGTATGACTAACATTGGTCACTTCAGAGCGGCGGGTAAGTTGTTGCAAACAGCCGGTAATACGTTGCCAACACGTTTATGGATTGCACCACCAACCAAGATGGACGAGCAGCAATTGATGGAAGAAGGTTACTTCAACATCTACGCGCAAGCCGGTGCACGTACTGAGATGCCAGGTTGTTCGTTGTGTATGGGTAATCAGGCACGTATTGCGGCCAACTCAACGGCAGTATCAACCTCAACGCGTAACTTCCCAAACCGTCTGGGTCAGGGCGCTAACGTGTACTTGTCGTCAGCAGAACTCGCTTCGATTGCAGCGATCATGGGTAAATTACCTACGGTTGCTGAGTACATGGAGTACGCAACTAAGATCGACAGCATGGGGCCTGAGATCTACCGCTACCTCAACTTCGACAAAATGCCGGAGTACGTCGAGTCTGCGGATAAGGCACAAGAGATTATCGTAAAGTTAGCGATCTAAATTTCGCCAAACGAGGAAGCCCGCGAAAGCGGGCTTTTTTGTGTTTGCTAAGTTAGAAAATAGGCATAAAATTTATTTTTATTAGAAATTTTTTAAGGCTACACGTGAAGTCAATCCCGTTTTGGACGAGCTCTCGACTCGTTATATTGTTTTCGGTTTTTGTGACAGCTGTGGCAAATGTCACGATGTTCGAGATACTCTTTGCTTGGCAGTCAGCGTCGGGTTCTGAATTTTTCTATGTCATGTCATTAATCCCATTTCAAGCATTGCTTTTAATGTGGATTATTTCATTCCTGACTTTTCACAGTGCGTATAGGTATGTCCTTTCTCTTCTACTCTTAATGACAGCGTTAAGTAGTTATTTTTCTGATGTTTACGGTGTCGTTATTGACAGGGGAATGTTGATAAATGCGATGGAAACTAATACCGCTGAAGCACGAGACTTAATGTCGTTGCAGTTATTGCTTTATGTGTTAGGTATTTTTGTCTTGCCAACACTGTGGCTATTTAGGATTAATGTTCGTGAGCAGGCCTTCATAAAAAGAATAGGCGCACATTTCATCACGGGAATCACAGCATTGATAATTGCAGTGCTAATTGTACTTTCCTTGAGTTCGTTTTATGCCTCTTTCTTTAGGGAGCAAAAAGCGATTCGAGCTTATTCGAATCCATTGGCGAGCTTGTATGCGAGTTATCAAATCTTACGTAAAGATGTTTTCACTCCTGCACCTAAGGAACTTAAAAAAATAGGACAAGATGCCAAGGTTACCCAAGGGGATGTTGACCGTGAATTAGTGATTATGGTTGTTGGTGAGACGGCGCGCGCAGATCATTTTTCCCTGAATGGTTATACGAGAAAAACTAATCCTCTCTTGGAAAAGCAGGCGGTGGTGAGTTTTACGGATGTGGACTCTTGTGGAACCAGTACGGCTCATTCTGTGCCATGTATGTTTTCGATTAAGACTCGTCAGGAATTCTCCACGAGTGAGGCAAAATATGAGGAAAATGCACTGGATGTTCTACAGCGAGCTGGAGTGAATATTATTTGGCGAGATAACAACTCTAGTTCCAAAGGTGTTGCAGACCGTATTTCGTATCAGGACTTTAGAATGCCCGAAGTGAATCCACTCTGCGATCCTGAGTGCCGTGATGTGGGTATGCTGTCAGGACTAGACAAATACATTCAAGATCATCCTAAAGGCGATATTCTGATTGTTCTTCATCAAATGGGTAGTCATGGGCCCACTTATTATCAACGCTACCCAAAGGAATTTGCGATTTTTGGGAAGGGCTGTGAAACAAATCAGCTTGATCAATGCTCTGCTGAACAAATCGCAAGTAGTTACGACTCAACGATTCTTTATACCGATTATTTTCTTAACGAAACTATCGAATTCTTAAAGAAATATGATCAATCTTTTGAGACTGCAATGTTTTATGTAAGCGATCATGGCGAGTCTCTTGGGGAGGGTGGGCTTTACTTACATGCGATGCCTTACACTGTAGCGCCGCGCTCACAAACTAATGTCCCTGTGATTTTGTGGATGGGTGCTCAGAAACATGATTATGACGTCCAACGTATACGTAAAGAGAAAGACAATAATTACAGCCATAATAATGTCTTTCATACATTACTAGGCTTATTTGAAATTGAGTCTGATATCTATGACCCTAGTATGAATTTAATTCGCCAAAGTGAAGTCAGTCATTAACGCGCCGTTGGTTTTTTCATTTGGCTAGGCGTTTGTTCGGCTCTTATAGCCAGAGAGCCTAAGCTGACGCCTTGCGGGATATGGTTAGCATCAGTGATGTTGCCAAGTGTTTTCCATAGAGCCTTGCTCTCGAGCTTGCCATCAAGTAGTTGTTGATAGCCAGAAACGATTTTTTCAACCTCTTCAGCCGGCTCATCAACAAGCTCAATCCGCCAGTGTGATATTCCAGCTTTAACTAATCGATCTGAATAGGTTGCAGCTGATTGCGCTTGTGCATTGAAGACGGTATTTCGACATCCAACATCCGCTAAAACTAGATGATCGTGTTGACCGGGATCGCGTAAATGGACCGTGTGGTGCTCACAAGGTCGACCACAGTCTTTATAAGAATTTCCATGCGACATAAAGCGAGCAAAGACGCAGTGCTCAGTATGGAAAATAGGTAAGTGGTGATGCGCAATCAATTCAAGTTTGTCGCGATAGGCTTGAGGTAGATGCTTAGCTAATGCAGCGACTTGTTCGGCATTAACATCATGTGTAAGCGATAGTCGACTTAGGCCTAAGTCAATCAATTGATGAGCCGCGAGTTGATTGCTGGCATTGAGTGAGAAGTCTCCCCAAAGCTCAGGCAGTGGCATGTTTTCTTCTTCAAGCAGCGCTTGTGTCTTCTCAGAATGTTTAAGCTGCCAAAGTAAGCCTGTTGAGCGAATCAAAAGTGCATCTGGTCTCAGTTTGAGTAGATAGCGAACTAGTCGTTCTTCACCTGGCTTGAAGATGCGAGGTGCGGCTACAACGAGTTTGCGACCTTTTGCTGTTACTGCTTCACACGCATCTTTGAGCCCATGAACCTCTAGGAAGTCGACGATGATGGTGCTGAGAGAGTCAATTTTTAAGGCGGCATTAACTTGAGCTTGAGTTCGGCAAAGCAGGGATAGCTCAGGCTTAATTTGTTTAACCGGCTCGCCGGTAAGCAGTAGACTTTCTAACACTGAGCGTTCGCTTAGGTCTTTATCACGCTGATGCATAATGATCTGTTGGCTGAATGTCTCAACGGCATCACGTCGTGCCTGTTTAAGCTTACTGACAGGCACGAAGCAATTTTCATCGAGCGCTATTGTCAGCTGATTCAACTCGAGCGAGGTGTCGCCTAAGGTGCCGATCGCCTTGGCCACTGATTCTTTGTCGAGCGCGCATTTTTGAGCGGCTTCAACAAGCGTTTCACTCTGAAAGCAGAGGTTATGACGATGGCTCGAAAGTTCAATGTTTATGGGTTTCCCAATAACGAGACTAACGTGAATATCAGTAGAGAGCCCGCCAAAACGTGTTTCACGGGAAAGATTAGGGCCAGAATCCATGCGAGTATCTTTGGTGCGCCAAACGATATCGCCAACATGTACATGATCAAGTCGAACATGTTTTGCAAAGGTCAGGATAACTTCACCAGAGTCAATCTCGTCAGATACGGGTTTATCTTTGCGTAAGAGTGTAAAGACATTGCCGCCGGCTTCTTTGCCTTGTGGATTACCTGAATCAAATACAACGCCGTCACCTGCTTTGACAGGATTGTTGAGCGTGAGCTCTACACCTTGATCGGTGATGTTAGAAACCGTGCCGAGATAAAGACCGCGATGACGAGGGTTTCGGCCAATCACCAATTCTTGATGGTGGGGACCATTCAAAAAACCCGGTGTTAATCCATCGGCATGTTTACCTTGGCCACGCGAGAAAACCTGGGCTAATCGACGACGCTGTTCTTCAGAGGGCTCAGTGTCTTTAAGTGGGTTTTGAGAGAGGTGCGCATCCCATGCGCGATCAACCGCGTCGCGATACGCTGAGATGGTGCTGAGTACATACTCTGGGCCTTTCAAGCGTCCCTCGATTTTGAAACAACTCACACCGGCTTCAATTAGTTGTGGTACCTGTCCAAGTGCCATGAGGTCTTGCGGTGACAGCAAGTAATTCATGTCACCTTGCTGCTGGATTTTGCCATCCACTAATAAGCCATAAGGTAGCCGGCAGGCTTGCGCACATTGGCCTCGGTTGGCCGAGCGTCCACCCCAGGCTTCGCTAGAAAAACATTGACCGCTGTAGCTCACACAAAGGGCGCCATGCACAAAGGCTTCGATCTCAATGCTGGTTTTAGCTCCAATCTGGCTGATCTCTTCAATCGATAGCTCACGACCGACAACAATGCGTTCAATGCCAAGTGATTCAGCAAAGGCGACGCCTTCAGCATCGGTAATCGACATCTGAGTACTGCCATGCAGAGGAAGGTGAGGGGCAATTTGTCGAGCAAGTTGAATAACACCGATATCTTGCACAATCAATGCATCGACACCACAACATGCCGCGAGTCGAATATGTTTTTCGACCTCTTCGAGTTCTTCATCAAATACGAGGGTGTTAAGCGCAAGATAACCTTCAACACCATGACGATGAAGTTGCTGCATAACAGTTTCGAGTTCGCTAGGCGGGATACCGATAGCGCGTGCACGTGCGTTAAAACTGGATTGCAGTCCAAAGTAGACGGCATCTGCGCCAGCGTGTATCGCGGCATCGATTTGAGATTGGCCGCCAGCGGGAGCTAAGATTTGGGGTTTGTGGTTCACGTTGGATCTTTTGGCCAAAGCTGTGAGGCAGCAACACCGTCTTCAGCGAGTGAGTGACAGGTGTTCATAAATTCAACGGGTGGAGTGTGATCAGTACCCTCATGCTCGCCACGCCAAGCATAAACCGTTTGCACGGCGGTTGTGGCCACTGGACCTAAAAGCTCAGCGATATGTGTACAGCCCCGTGTGCCACCGATCAGTAGACGAACCTTAGCGGTCCAGCCAGGTGCAATGGTTTCACCAATTAACTTTTTGTAGTGATCGGGGATGTGCGGACATACGGGATAGGGGGCTTTCTCGGTATGCACAAGCAAATCCGTGACGAGAAGGTCGCTATCGACCGTCATGCGTATCCACATTTCATGCAGATGCTCGCCAGGTGGAATATCACCACGACCAAAGGTGCTGATAATTTCACTGCGGGTATCAATCAAACAGCCTTCGATGTCCCATAAGCCATCTTCGCGCAAATAACCTTGGCAGGTGATCTGGCGTTGATGTTGTGGCTGACGAGAAGAGGCAGGAGGTAAGGGCATTACTTAGCGTCGCTCAGAGCCTGTCTGTCCGTAGGCGATCTTGCCAATCAAAATTAGCCAAGGAGTGCCATGCATCAGCAGGTCAAAAATATCGATAGGCTTACTCAGCGTGCCATCTGCGAGCATTTTCAGTTTTTCCCATACATGCGGCTCAGGCACAAAAGGGGCTAGGCCCAATAACAGGCTAAAGATGACCGCCATTTGAAACGGTATTTTGGCGAGTAGGTCGCGCATCATTTTTTTCCAGAAATGTCTTAGATGGCGTGATTTTAACAGTGTTTAGGCGACTAATATCGTGTGGTTTGAGCGTGGTCTTGCTAAAATCGCCGGCTGTTTTTAGATCGTTTTATTGAGTCATGGCTGTAAAAACTCGTTTCGCTCCAAGTCCTACCGGTTACCTGCACGTTGGTGGTGCACGTACGGCGTTATTTTCGTGGTTGTATGCGAGAAAGCATGGCGGCCAGTTCGTTCTGCGTATCGAAGATACCGACCTAGAGCGCTCTACCCAAGAGTCTGTCGATGCCATCCTTGAGGGCATGCAATGGCTCAATCTAGATTACGACGAGGGTCCGTTTTATCAGACCAAGCGATTTGATCGTTATAACGAAGTGATTGATCAGTTGATTGATAAAGGTATGGCGTATCGCTGTAGCTGTTCTAAAGAGCGTTTGGATAATCTGCGCGAAGAACAGATGGCTGCTAAACAAAAGCCGCGTTATGACGGTCATTGCCGTCATGCCGATGTGAGTGCGGATGAGCCACACGTGATCCGCTTTCTGAATCCAACAGAGGCGTCAGTCAAATTTAACGATTTGGTAAAGGGTGATATCGAGGTTTCGAATAACGAGCTCGATGACTTGATTATTCGTCGTACCGATGGCTCGCCTACTTACAACCTTACAGTAGTTGTAGATGACCACGATATGGAGATCACGCAAGTGATCCGTGGCGATGACCATATTAACAATACGCCACGTCAGATCAATATGTACGAAGCGATGGGCTGGTCAGTGCCTGAATTTGCCCACTTGCCGATGATCCTCGGTGATGATGGTGCTCGACTATCTAAACGCCATGGTGCGGTATCTGTGATGCAGTATGCCGATGACGGTTATCTACCAGAAGGCTTGTTGAGCTATTTGGTACGTTTAGGTTGGTCGCATGGCAATCAGGAACTGTTCAGTCGCGAAGAGATGATTGAGCTGTTTGAGCTTACCAATGTGAATCGCGCACCTTCGGCATTTAATACCGAAAAGCTGAATTGGTTGAATGCGCATTACATCAAAGAGGCGAGTCCTGCGGATCTAGCTCCCTTATTGCAAAAGCATTTAAAGCAGTTGGATATAGAAGCAACTGATCTTGCGGTCTTGGCGCAAATTGTCGAGGCACAGCGTGAGCGCGCATCAACTTTGGTTGAGTTAGCCGAGATTTCTGCTTTCTACTTTAATGATCCAGAGGGTTATAGCTCAAAGCCAGCGAAAAAAGCCCTCGTTGAAGAGGCTATCTCGCCATTAACTTATGCTCGAGACGCCTTAGCTCAGTTAGCGGCTTGGGAGCGTGAGCCCATCCATCAGTGTATTGCTGACTCTGTCACCGCGCTTGAGATCGGTTTTGGTAAGTTGGCGATGCCACTACGAATATCGGTCACTGATGGTGCGCCATCTCCGGATCTTGATCTCACTTTATATCTTGTCGGTCGTGAAGCGACCTTGCGTCGTATCGATAATGCGATTGCCTTTATTCAGGAGAACGCGTCATGAGTGATGCGCCCACAAGTAACTTTATTCGTCAGATCATTGATGGCGATTTAAAAAGCGGTAAGCACAATACAGTTGTGACACGTTTTCCGCCAGAGCCCAATGGCTTTTTACATATTGGTCATGCCAAATCGATCGTACTCAACTTTGGTATCGGCGATGATTACAAAGGCGCGACAAATTTGCGCTTTGATGACACTAATCCGGCGAAAGAAGAAGCCGCATTCGTTGAATCGATTAAGGCTGACGTCGAGTGGTTAGGCTTTGGTTGGAAAGAATTACGTTTTGCCTCGGATTACTTCGAACAGATTTATGACTTTGCCGTTGAGTTGATCAATGCAGGTAAAGCCTATGTGTGCGACCTGAATGCCGAAGAGGTGCGTGAGTATCGCGGCACTCTCACTGAGGCAGGAAAGCCAAGCCCTTACCGTGATCGTAGCGTTGAAGATAACCTGGATTTATTCCAGCGCATGCGTGATGGCGAGTTTGAAGACGGTGCAAAAACATTGCGTGCCAAGATCGTTATGGCTTCACCGAATATGAATATGCGTGACCCTGCGTTGTATCGCATTCGTAAAGGTCTTCACCATCATCAAGTGGGTGATGCATGGAGTATCTACCCGATGTATGACTTCACACATCCCATCTCGGATGCAATTGAAGGCATTACCCATTCGCTCTGTACCTTAGAATTTGAAGCACACCGTCCTCTTTATGATTGGGTGCTCGATAACATCTCTATTGATTGTCATCCGCAGCAAATTGAATTTGCGCGTTTGAATCTTGAATACACCGTGATGAGTAAGCGTAAGCTCACTCAACTAGTAGATGAGAAGCACGTCTCGGGCTGGGATGATCCACGTATGCCGACCATTGCTGGTTTGCGTCGTCGTGGCTACACGCCAAAGTCAGTACGCGACTTCTGTCACATGATTGGCGTGACTCGTGCGGATAGTACCGTCGAGATGGGTATGCTCGAAGCGGCTATCCGTAGCGACCTTGAGGCGGTAGCACCACGTCGTATGGCAGTGCTGAATCCATTGAAAGTGGTCATCACTAATTACCCAGAAGATCAGGTAGAAACCCTTCAAGGACCTAATCATCCAAAAGATGAATCGATGGGTTCACGTGAGCTGAAGCTAACACGTGAAATCTTCATTGATGCAGAAGACTTCCGTGAAGAAGCGAACAAAAAATACAAGCGTTTGGTGCTCGGTGGCGAGGTTCGTCTGCGTAATGCGTACACCATTCGTGCTGATGAGATTATTCGTGATACGTCTGGTGATATTACCGAGATCCACTGCACCTATGATCCTGAGACGCTGGGTGTGAATCCAGAGGGCCGTAAGATTCGAGGTGTAATCCATTGGATTTCAGCGAGCGAGGGCATACGTGCGGATGTGCATCAATACGACCGCTTGTTCACTGTGCCGAACCCGGGTGCAAAAGGTGATTTCTTGTCTGACTTGAATCCGAACTCACTCAAAGTTCTCCAAAATGCCGTGGTTGAACCATCATTGGCGACGGTTGAGGCAGGGGAGAGATTCCAGTTCGAGCGGGAAGGTTACTTCTGTCGAGATAGTGAGTCATCAAGCGATGGAAAGCCTGTGTTTAATCAAATTGTAGGTCTGCGTGACTCATGGGGAGGATGAACCAAAAGATTGGTCACAAAAGGGAAATAAATCGCCCTGAAGGGGTAGACATCAAGTCCTCAAATCCCTAATATACGCGCTCCCTGAGGGGCCATAGCTCAGCTGGGAGAGCGCAACACTGGCAGTGTTGAG
>CBFHYJ010000044.1:0-12818 GCA_965659945.1 Sedimenticolaceae bacterium
CCATTGAGATTACATAACGACCAATGACCATCGGGCTGACGCACTGTTGCATCTCGGCAACCACATCAAACACGCTGAGTACTTCACGCGACATCTCAGATAGTTTTTTACGATCGAAGCTGAGGTCGCCTTTCAGCGTGAGTTCGCCCATCAATTTTAGTTTGGCTTCTTCATTAAGCTCGGCGTAGTTATCTTCAATGCCAGCATCCTTGAGCACTTCAGCAACGGTATCTGAATGGACATTCGATTCTTGGCGAATATCTAGGCGTGCCAGATAGAAACCAAAGGTTTTGGCTAAGCGAATCAGGTCCAGTAGATTCTCATTAGCAAGGTCATGATCACCATGGCTAGCCAATGAATCGCGCATCAGATTGAGGTCGCGAATGAATTCATCTTCCGCACGATAGCCGGGAGCATTCATGTCGGGAGCACCGCCATCTAAGCGCGTTTCAGTGCGTGTAATGGCTTGAGTTAGGCGCAATGCTATGACATACAACTTGCGACGGTAAGGTTCTTCAGGGAAACGTGCAGACCAGTCGCTATCAAATTGTGCGCGATATTCCTGATCACTTTCTAAGCTGCTCGCAAACGCAGGAGATGGGCTGCAGAAATGCATTGATTGGGTGAGTTCGCCAATCAGCTCGTTCACTTTCTTTAAGTAAAAACGCAAAATGGTGGACTGCTGAATCAGTACGGCTTTTAGCGTGGTGTCAGATGTCACATTTGGATTGCCATCACGGTCACCACCAATCCATGAGCCGAAGCGCAGTAGGGTGGGTAGGTCGATACGGGTGTAATCCGGATGGTCGCCATATACACGGTCGATACCGTCCGCTAAGCGGCGATAAACAATCGGTACAGCTTCAAACAAACTTTCGTTGTAGTGATGCAGACCCATGCGCACTTCATGAATGACATCCGGTTTGGCTGGACGCATCTCATCGGTTTTCCACAAGGCTTGCATGCGGTTTTTTAGCTCACGTTCACGACGTTGTTTGTGGTTAACCAACACCTCCGGCATATCGAGTTGCTCGTTGGCTTCAAAGATACGACGTAGTTGTAACAAGATAGCGCGACGCTTCGATTCGGTTGGGTGAGCGGTGAAGACCGGCATGTAACGAACATCATCGAGCAGGTCTTGCAGTTGATCAGGCGTGATACCAGCTGAGCGTAGGTCACGTAAGCAATGGTCAAACGAGCCTTGCCATAACGGCTGGCCAGACGCCGCAATCTGACGACGCTGGCGGTGTTGGAAGCTTTCCTCGGCGATATTCACCACTTGGAAGTAGGTACTGAACGCACGAATGATTGGACGAAGCGCATCTGGTGATAACTTGTCGATCATTTTTTTAAGGCGATCGAGCTTGTTGTTATCGGGTTTGCTGCGTAACTGGATAAAGCCTTTACGCAATCGTTCGACGTTATGCAGGACGTCTTCGCCAGCTTGAGAGGCGATGATCTCGCCAAGCATGTGGCCAAGACGCTTAACGCGTGTGCGCAACACTTTGTCGCGCTTATTGCACGCTTCCGTGAATGAATCTGACATGAAGGGGTCCTTCAGGAAAAAATCGAGTAAATTCTGATTGTTAGTTATACTAGAGAGCTAACAGGGATGCGATAATAACTCGATGGAATTGAAATCTCTCATGATTAATCAAACAGACGAATGGAAAGCGCTCGAGTCTCATTGGGAGGCGATGAGTGAGGTGCATTTACGTCATTTGTTTGAGAAAGATGCTAAGCGTCACGAACGCTTCAGCGTGGATGCCTGCGACTGGCATCTGGACTATTCTAAAAACCTCATTGATGAAGAGGCACTTAAGCGCCTGATTGCCTTAGCGAAAGCCGCTAACCTAACCAAATGGGCAGAGCGCCTGATTGGTGGTGATCGTGTGAATGCGACTGAGGGCCGCGCGGTTTTGCACATGGCATTGCGTAACCTGGGTTATCGCAATTATGCCTACGAAGGTAAAGACATTATGCCGGTGGTGCGCTCGGTGCTATCTCGTATGCGTACCTTCTCAGATGATGTGCGCAATGGCCGTTGGCTGAGTTACACCGGTCAGGTCTTCACTGATGTAGTCAATATTGGTATCGGTGGATCGAGCTTAGGTCCCAAGATGGTCTGCGAAGCACTTCGTCCTTATCAGCGCGACAACTTGCGTGTGCACTTTGTCTCAAATGTGGATAGCTCACATATCGAACAAGTACTGAAGCCGCTTGATCCCAAAACAACCCTATTCATTATTTCTTCTAAAACCTTTGCGACCCAAGAAACGCTGGCGAATGCGACTGCTGCGCGTGAGTGGTGCGTCAAAGGTGTAGGTACAGCTAAAGCAGTTGAAAGTCATTTCGTGGCCGTCTCAACCAATACTCAAGCAGTCCGTGAGTTCGGTATCAATCCGGCGAATATGTTTCAGTTCTGGGATTGGGTGGGTGGTCGTTATTCACTTTGGTCATCGATTGGTCTACCGATTGCGATCGCTGTTGGCATGGATAACTTCGAGAGTATGTTGCTCGGTGGCCATGACATGGACGAGCATTTCGTAAAGACACCTTACAAAAACAATATGCCAGTGATCATGGCATTGCTCGGTATCTGGTATACCAACTTTGGTGATGCTGACTCATATGCCATCGTGCCTTACTACCAAGATCTGGCAAGCTTCCCAAATTTCTTGCAGCAGTTGGACATGGAAAGTAACGGTAAGCGCATTACCTTAGATGGTCATTTAGTCGATTATCAAACAGGCCCTGTGACATGGGGTAGTGTGGGTACCGATGCGCAACATTCGTTTTTCCAGTTAATTCATCAAGGTACGCGCTTGGTGCCAACCGATTTTGTTTTACCGCTGACCGGACATAACGCTAAGCCTGATCATCAAGATAAGTTAGTCGCGAACTGTTTGGCGCAAGCACAAGCATTGATGCGTGGTCGTACAGCAGCTGAAGTGCAAGCTGAGATGGAGCAAGCAGGCTTTGATCAGCAAAAGATTGACCAGTTGCTGCCACATCGCATGTTCCCGGGTAACCGTCCGAGCAATATGTTAGTAACCGATAAGCTAACGCCGCGTTCTTTGGGTGCCTTGATCGCTTTGTATGAACACAAAGTGTTTGTGCAGGGCATTATTTGGGGCGTGGGTTCTTTCGACCAATGGGGTGTTGAGCTTGGCAAACACTTGGCAAACCAAATTCTGGATGACTTTAATGAGGCCTCAGGTTCATGTGAGCTGGATAGCTCAACTGCAGATTTAATTCAGCGTTATAACGACGCGAAAAATCAATCGAATTGAAGCTTCAGTGGTGAGCGCTCTGCTTGCAGATGATCTCTTCGTAGACTGTTTAGCGACTCATCAAACACCACACGACCAAAACTGCCGTAATGTGGCAATTTATACCCTAAGCTTTTTATAGCCACAGCTGAGCTTGCGGCAATAAAGCCAATGCCTTGTCCCATCAGTGCGATAGTGTTCCGTTCAGGATAGGTTTGTTGATCAATGCGTAATGTTGTCTGGCTTAGCTGTTGATCTGAGCGTTGAAAATCATTGAGTCGATCTTGAAGGTATCGATTATTCCAACCGAGCAAGATCGCAGGCAGGTGCGGATCTAGCGGTTCGATATCGATCTGGGCCTGCAGCAGCGGGTAGCGTTGCTTCAACGTTTGCGCAAACCCAACCCAGGCTTTTTGTTCATCTGTGCTAGCAGCGGTGGGGATGATTAGCGTGCTCGCTTGGCTGAACAGTTGATTAAAGGCCGGTGGTTGTTCACGCGGGTCAAGGTAACGCAGCACATCGTATTGTGGATCGATGTGGAGTTGCTTAACCTGGCCCTTAATCTCAATCGCAAGTTGGTCTTCGTGCATCATGACGGCATCACGATGACGTTGGTCTTTGGCATCAATCCATTCGTAAGGCAGATATAGGGGCTGAGCAGAACCACTTTGTTTCAAGGTAACGCTGAGTGACGAGTCTGTGTGATCTACTTTTTCCACACTGATTTTGCTGGAGCGATCTTGATTGATCCATTGCTCGGCATGCTGTTGCAGCTGAGGATGTTCAGACAGCAGAGTGTTTAACACTGTCGAGAAACCAACACGCTGATATCGATGGGCTTCCCATAGGCGTTTTAAGCCGGCATTAAAAGCATCATCGCCCATTGCGGTATGCAACATATGGAACAGCATCAAGGATTTGTCGTAACCCAAAGCTTGCGATCGATCATCGTGTCGACTTTTAAACGAGGTGAGTGGCTGATCATTTTTTTCGGCAGCAAAGTTGGTGTAACGCTGCAGTGATTTGAGGCGATGCCCAAGGTCGCTACCGGACTTTGCTTTCATGCGATGGTCGGCAAGATAAGCGGTAAGTCCCTCGCTCCAATTACCTAACGCGTGGTCAACCCAAATGCCATTGCCTAACCAGTTGTGTGCAATCTCATGCGGCAGTGAGCTTTTCGGAATAAAGGGTAAACGCATCACGCGACTACCTAATAAGGTAAAAGAGGGCATGCCAAACCCAGTTTGCCAACGATTCTCAATAACCGCGAACTTGGCAAATGGATAAGGGCCGATCAGTTCACTGTATTCATCAATCGATTCAGCGCTCTGCGATAGGTAAATATCAGCAAGCTCAGGGTCAGGCGCTAATAGCCACACTTGAAGAGATAGCGTCTTATGCCGTTTTTCATACAGGGTGTAATCGCCAGCCAATAGGTACAGATCATCGTGTGGCACTTGAGATGACCAGGTGATCGAACGATCATCGATCTGGCGTGCACCGGCACTGATCACTTCCCAGTTGGCATAGCGTTGGGTGTTAATGCTGAAGCGGCTGATTGGTAGATCGCTTGCCGGATACCAAGCTACACTGCCATCGAGATAAGCCCCCGAGTTATCTAAAAAGCCCAATGGCATATCGCTCGGTTTGCTCTTGAATAAGGTCAGCTTTCCTCGGTACTCCATCGCGAGTGATTCGACAGGTTTATCGGTGTTCAATCGATAGGTGGTTTTCCAAGGATGTGAATCATCGACTACTGTGGCATCCAGGTTATGTTGTAGACCTTTATTAAGACTGAAGGTCCATTCCAAGATGGGAGGTGCAAAACGCAGGCTGTCTTTGACATGGATTTCCCCTGATGCTGGGGTGAGAATCACCTGCATGTCATGCTGCACACTCTGGGCTAGTGCCCAAGAGGGAAAAACGATGAAACACCACAACACAGCATTTCGAATTTGGCGCCACGCATTGCTGGTGCTGATGGGGTTGTCTAGCAGTTTAAGCATTGCGCAATCATCTCTTCCTGAATGGCCGGTGTTCAAAACCCAGCAACAACAGCAGTTAAGCACGATTTTGCCGCAGTCGACACCGGCGCAGGTAGTGTATGTGGGTGAAACCCACAACCGTTATGCTGATCATCTGTTGCAGGGTGCCGTACTGGCAAGCTTTGTTGACCAAGGCAAGCCTGTCGCATTAGGTGTCGAGTGGTTTCAGAGACCTTTCCAGTCAGTCGTCAATCGATATATTGCTGGCGAGATCTCAGAGGCAGAGCTACTCAGAGGGACTGAATATTTCAAGCGTTGGGGGTTTGATTATCGGCACTATCGCGCGCTGATGCGTTATGCCCGTGAGCATAAGGTTCCTGTGGTCGCGATGAATGCCGCGAAAGAAGTGACCGATGCTGTCATGATGCAGGGTATCGATAACGTACCTGCATCGATCAAATCTCAGCTACCCCAGTCTTATGATTTTGATATTGGCGATTACCGCAAGGCATTGGAAAAGATCTTTGGCCAACATGATCATGCTGAGGAATCAGATAGTGATGGTGTCGATCGTTTTATGCAGGTTCAGCTTACCTGGGATGAAACCATGGCTGAATCCGTCGCTCGTTACATGAAGCAAAACCCAAGCTCTCATCTCGTTGTACTTGCTGGTCGTGGGCATGTACACAAGGCGGGTATTCCATCGCGAGTCACACGTCGAGTGGGTGGCCGTTCACTCATTATTAATAGTTACCAAGCAGACTCGCCATTTAACGAAGCAGACTATTGGGTGCTGCAAGAAGATATCAAGTTACCTAAAAAAGGCTTGATGGCGGTCGGTCTTACCGATGCAAGGCATGGTGTTGAGGTGACCTCAATTGCCCCTTATTCCAAAGTAAATGAAGCAGGCATGAAGCTAGGTGATCGCATCGTTGCCATTGACAGCACGACCATCAATGACTTTATCGATGTGAAGATGGCATTGATGGATGCCGCACCGGGTGGTCAGGTGCGAGCATTAGTGCTTCGCCAAGTAGGTGATCAAGAAGTTAGCTTACCTCTGCAGCTTTCTTTGGTTGATCCGCCGGCTGAGACGCATTAAACCGTTGGCGTAAAGCCTCTGCTGCAACTTTAATTGCTGCACGTTTTTCATCATCTAGCTTACCTAACATGCGCCATTGCATGCCTGCGCGTGGATGTTGTGAGAATCGCTCTTCGTGTCGATCGAGAAAGTCCCAATACAAAGTTGTGAAAGGACAGGCTTTTTCTCCGACGGCCTCACCAGGTTTGTAACAACAGGACTTGCAGTAGTTACTCATCTTATCGATGTAACGACCCGATGCGGCATACGGCTTAGAGGCTAAAAGCCCACCGTCAGCATATTGCGACATACCTATCGTGTTCGGTGATTCCACCCATTCAACGGCATCAACATAAATACCCAAATACCACTCGTGCAGGGCTTGTGGCTTAACACCATATAACAACCCAAACAGTCCGGTGACCATGAGTCGTTGAATGTGATGCGCATAACCGGTATCCAAGGTTTGCTTAATCGCATGATGTAAGCAATTCATCTCAGTATCTGCAGTCCAATAAAACGCTGGCAAAGGTTGCTCAGCAGCTAAGGCATTTTGATGAATATAGTCAGGCCCTTCGGTCATATAAATGCCGCGCACATATTCTCGCCATCCAACAATTTGACGCACAAACCCTTCAACAGCTGCAAGTGGTGCATGACCTTTCTCGTAAGCGGCAACAGAAGCTTTAATCACTTCACGAGGGTTGAGTAATTTTAGATTCAGACTTGATGAGATCAGACTGTGATAAAGAAAGGGCTCATCGGTCCACATGGCATCTTGATATTGGCCAAAACTCCCCAAGTGATGGTTCACAAACTCATCCAGTCGTTGTAGCGCTTGCTCGCGTGTTACGGGCCATAAACCTTGTTCAATCTTCCCGGGGTTCTTAGGGAAGGTTTCTCCAATCCAAGCCGCCATGTTGATGGTGATGTCATCTGGATCAAATCGGGTAGGCTGATCGATCCAGCCGGGACCTTCTTTGCCAAAGCTGCCGCGATTCTCTTTATCGAAATTCCACTGTCCACTGATCGGGTTCTTACCTTCCATTAAGATGTCGTGGCGCTTACGCATCTCACGATAAAAGGTTTCCATGACTAAGCTTTTGCGAGAGCTTCGCCACTGCTTGAATTCTTCAACCGAACACATGAAATGCGTATCTTCAACAATAGTTAAAGGAGTGCGCGTTTGTTGGCACACCGATTCGATTGCCGACTTGACCTTGTGATCTCCCGGTTCAGTTACCCAGAGTTCAGCATCAGGGAATTCGGACATGTAATGCAGTAGAGCTATTTCGAAAGATTCGGCGTGTGGCTCATCTAAAGTGCAATAACTGACATCCCAGCCGCGCTGAATTAACCACAGGGCATGGTGACGCATCGCTGATAAAAATAAGGTGGTGCGCATCTTGTGCGAGGGTGGGTGAGTCGATTCTTGACGAACCTCAAGCATCAGAAAACGATCAGATGCTTTATCGATTTCTTTCAGTAGTACGCTGCCATGATCAAGTTGATCACCAAGTATTAATCCAATGCGACGTGTCATAGTCGTTTTGCCTCATGTCGACAACGGTCAGAACAAAAACGGACTTCATCCCAGCTGCGTTCCCATTTTTTACGCCATGCGAAAGGGCGCTGGCAGTGAGTGCAGGTTTTTGTAGGTAGGTTGAGCTTTTTGTGTGTCATTAAAAAAGCTCCATTTGCGGTTTGGGGCCAGACTCACGCATCCGCGAGTTTCGGCGCCGGCTTGCATGTTTCTCAACAATGCGTTGGTTAAAACGTTTAGCTTCAGGACTGCGTTTGGTTTGATAGACCTGCTCTTTAGCAAATTGTGCAGCCGGATTGTGATCAACAATGGGACGTGGATAATCGCGATCCAAAATCACGCCGTATTTGCGTTGCAGATTGAGCGGTAGTAACCAAGGCGTATGAATCCATTGCGCTGGCACAAAGCGTAATTCCGGAATGTAGCGTTTGATGAACACACCTTTAGGGTCATTATCCTGTGATTGTTTGATGGGGTTATATATCCGCAACTGATTGATGCCAGTCGTACCCGACTGCATTTGTATCTGCGGATAGTGAATACCGGGTTCGTAATCAATAAACAGTTTTGCAAGGTAGGGAGCTGTGAGCTGCCAAGGAAGCCAAAGCTGATTGCTCGCCACAGAAACTAACAAGGCCCGCATGCGGAAATTTAGCCAACCTGTCGCAATAAGTGATCGCATGCACGCATCAACGAGTGGCCAGCCGGTTTTGCCTAATTTCCAAGCTCTTAAGCGATACTCATCATCTTTGCTGCCACGTAATCCGCTAAATGCTGGGTTGAGCTCTTTAATTTCAATGCTAGGTTCAGATTCGAGTTTTTGTATGAAGTGGCAGTGCCAATACAAGCGACTTTTAAACTGTTGTAAACCAAACAGCTGTCGCTCCTCAGTACGACCGTCCAAAAGTGTTTGGTGTATCGCGTGAATCACTTCACGAATTGATATGGTGCCCCAAGCCAGATGGGCACTTAGACGTGAGCTAGCAAAACGCGCATCGGGTTGGCCTATGCGAGCCGGGTAGTAAGCACTTTGCTCTTTTATAAAACGCGCGAGCGCTTGTTCAGCACCTTGACGGGATGGAGTCATCTCACGCAATACAAAAGAATAGGGGTGACCTGGTGCAGTCTCTGGGATCTTGCCAAGGGGAATTTCAATAGATCCGATTTTTGTAGGAGTGGGTATCAGCTGTTCGGCCATGAACTGATCCCATCGATCAGACCAGTCATTACGATCCACAGGGCCGCGCAGAACACCTTGTTGTCGATACTCACGGAAGGCAATGCCATGCGCTTTTAGATACTGAGCAACTTTCATGTCGCGCTGATAAGACCATAAGTTGCCGGTCTCTTGGTGCGCATGTACCGAATTGATCTTAACGATCTGAGATAACTCATCAAACACATCGCAAACATCACCTTCTCGCACCAAAAGAGCTTGGCCAAGCTGCTTGAGTGCTTCGCGACAATCGATCAGAGCTTTCTTTATAAAAGCCCAGTGGCGATTCGATGCATCAGCTTGTTGCCAAAGCTCAGGTTCGATGACATAAAGCGGCAACACATTAGTTTGCAGAGCAGCATGCCAAAGCGGAGCATGATCAGAAACGCGTAAGTCGCGTTTGAACCAAACTACATCAACAACAGGAAGAGAGAGAATTGTCATATCGACATTCTCGTAGATGTTGATAAAAACAGTGAGCGGGGTTGTTTAAGACTTTATTTACAGAGACCAAAACCGCGATCGTTGGCAAGCTTTTGTGCAGCTTTTATTCGGTCATCAGTATTAGGATGTGTGGACAAGAAGCTATAAGACGCATCGGGGTTGTCTTGTTTGATCACATCGCCAACACGCGTCATGCCACAAGGGCTATAACCGGCAATGCTAGCCAGACGCATACCGCGCTCATCAGCTTCGCGTTCCTCATCGCGTGAATAGGCATTTACGATAGCTTTTGTGCCGAGATCGACTACGGTGCCACCAAAAGGAATAAAGGCGCCGGCAACGGTACCCAATACCGTGCTAGCTGCATTGGCGCGCTCATTACGGATCTCACGCAACTCACCATGGCGCAACTCTAAGTGAGCAAGTTCGTGTCCAAGTAGATTACCAAGTGCTTCTTGATCTAAACCGAGTTGATGCAAAGTATCTAAGGTCAGTGCTACAAAATTTTCGCCACCCTCAGTCCAAGCAAAGGCGTTAATGCCCTCGTTATCCACTAGCGCTAAAGTCGCTTTGACTCGCGCATGGCGAATAACCTGAATGAATGCTTCGCGTGCGTTGTACAGATCAGCACCACGGAGCAGGCGAGTGCGGCCATCGGGTAAATGAATCTCGACATCCTGCGCAGCATGACGATCCCACCATGCATCACTTGGTGCCCAAATTGCTGTGCGCTCAGGGGTGCTTTGGCAGCCGCTGAGTATCAGTAAAAAAGGAACTAAAAGGAGTAAGTAAATTCGCATTACCAAATGGTAACGCGAACCGAGGGTAAAGGCTTATTGGGCTGAGTAGTTAAGTGCTCTGACATCATTCCAGTCGGCATCACTTGCTGAGTCGATGCCGCTAAATTGAAGTGCAGCTAAAAGCTCACGATCTTCTGCGCTGTTGTTAAGATTTAGAAAAGCAGATTGAATCTGGCGTCTTTGAGATGCGTTTATGCGTGGATGATCGGCAATCGCATGTGGGGTATAGCCCCTTGTTTTCCAAAGAATTTTTAGCTGATTTTTTGTGTCGTGCTCGATCAGATCAAAGGTTCTTTCGATGCCACCACCCGCTGGATAAAGACCCATCGCAATAGAGCGGTAAACCGAATCATGTGACTTCACATAATGTGCTTTGATTTGTATATCTTGGCTTTTGAGTTCGGCTGTCGGAAGCACTGTTGCTGCAAAGGCAAGCGGAGCGGGAAATGCCATAGACATGTTTTTAAGATCGTCTAGGGAATTAAATTTCGTGTCTTTCTGGGTAACGATAATGCCGCGAATCTTTTTATCCGCTTGTTTAGCTATTGCAACGTAACCGGGTGACTGACTGTAAAAGGTGTAATGGAGTGGGTTCATGTATGCCAGATCGTATTCTCCCTTGCCGAGCTTCTTCTCAAACATTGGGATACTGGGTGCAGTCGCAAATGAAATCTCTATGCCGGTCTCTTCACTGATGCGCTTAAGGATGGGGCTCCATTTATTGGCTAGCTTACTAGCAGATTGTTCTGGAACCACACCAAAGGTCAGCTTTGTCATGTCATCTGCAGTTGCCAAGGTAGGAAGTGAAGTGCAAACAAGTAGGGCGCTTAAGAGGGTGCGAAAAGACGGCATATGGTTCATCCAATTCAAGGAGTTTGAAGTTATGGATGCATCGGCGGGGAGCCGTTTTTTTAAAATTTGAATAACGCTATATAGGTGACAAATATAGGCAAGAAAAAAGCCCGACATCTTGCGAAATCGGGCTTTTCAGGAATTTGGCTCCTCAGGCTGGATTCGAACCAGCGACCAACGGATTAACAGTCCGCTGCGCTACCGCTGCGCCACTGAGGAATAGTAACGAGGGCAGAATGTTACTGTTGCATGACGGGAGGGTCAAGCTATTCCGCCAAAAACTCAGGCGATGGCTTTCTCAATTCTGTCGAGCGCGTTACTTAGATTTTCCATGCTGGTAGCGATCGAGATACGTGCAAAACCCGGAGAGCCAAACGCACTACCTGGCACCAATGCAACACCGGCTTTTTCGATCAAATATTCAGCTAGCTCAAGGTCATCATTAACGCCATCGATGGCATCGATTAGACCCGTGACTGAAGGGAAAACATAGAAGGTACCATCGGTTGATAAACACTCAACGCCGGGCATCTTGTTTAAGCGATCGACAACGTAATCGTGACGCTGCTTAAAGTGCACCAGCATGTCAGCGATGCATTGTTGCGGACCATTAAGTGCCGCTTCAGCTGCATACTGAGAGATAGAGGTTGGATTTGAGGTGCTCTGCGATTGAATCTTCTTCATCGCTTTGATGATGCTCGCAGGGCCTGCAGCATAACCAATACGCCAACCGGTCATCGAATACGCTTTTGATACGCCATTGAGCACCATGGTGCGGTCGGTAAGGTCAGGGCAGGCATTCAGAATGTTCACAAAACTACCGGCATCCCACAGGATGTGCTCATACATGTCGTCAGTCGCGATCAACACATGCGGATGCTGACGAAGAACTTCACCCAGTGCTGCAAGTTCATCTTTGCTATACGCCATACCTGTTGGGTTGGATGGGCTGTTGATCACGAATAGACGCGTCTTTGGTGTGATCGCCGCCGCTAGTTGCTCAGGTGTTATTTTAAATTGCGTATCAGCACCACATTCAACGACAACCGGCACGCCATCGGCGAGCAAGGTCATATCAGGATAAGACACCCAGTAAGGTGCGGGGATGATCACTTCATCACCGGCATCAAGGATCGCTTGCGCTAAGTTATAAAAACTTTGCTTACCACCGACAGAGACAAGGATTTGGTCTGCTGCGTATTTAAAACCATTATCACGCTTGAACTTATCCATGATGGCTTGCTTTAAGCTCGTTGTGCCATCGACCGCCGTGTATTTGGTCTTGCCCGAATTAATCGCTTCAATCGCTGCCGCTTTGATGTGGTCAGGGGTGTCGAAGTCTGGCTCGCCAGCACCTAGGCCAATCACATCTTTACCCTCGGCGCGTAAAGCAGCAGCACGGGCGGTGATCGCAAGAGTTGGAGAAGGCTTAACCGCTTGAACGCGGGCAGATAATTTAGGGCTCATTGAGTGTGAGGGTCCAAGTCATAATGGCAACGAATGCGGGTTATCATAGCTGATTGCTTCACCCCTAAACATATCTATATGTCAAAAACTTTCCAACTCGAAACCAAGTTCACGCCGGCCGGTGATCAGCCAAAGGCGATCGAGGGTCTGCTCGAGGG
>CBFHYJ010000045.1:0-12752 GCA_965659945.1 Sedimenticolaceae bacterium
ATGCGGACTTTGAACACACCATGAGCTTGATTGAAGAGATTGGTTTCGATCATTCATTCAGCTTTATTTACAGCCGTCGTCCAGGTACGCCTGCTGCAGAGCTGCCAGATGATGTGCCACATGATGTAAAACAAGCTCGCTTAGCACGTCTGCAGCACGTGATTAATAACAGCACTCAGCAGATCTCTCGTGAGATGGTCGGTACCGTGCAACGTATTTTGGTGGATCGCCCATCACGTAAAGACGAATCTGAGATGTCAGGCCGCACTGAAAATAATCGCGTGGTGAATTTCAAAGGTCCTGCGTCATTGATTGGCGAGTTTGTTGATGTGCAGATTACTGAAGCCTTTACCAATTCATTGCGTGGTGAGCTTGTGACTGAAAAGGTAGCTGCTGCCCAATGAGTGCTGCAGAACAAACTGTCGAGTTCTTACTCGAGCCTGAAGATAACCAACGCTTACGAAATGTTTGTGGCCAGCTAGATGAGAATCTGCGCCAGATTGAACGTCGCATGGGTGTTGAAATCAGTAATCGCGGTAACTTCTTTAAAGTCGAAGGCGCGCCAGGTTCGGTAGATGCTGTTGCTGAGATCTTGCGTAATCTTTACGAGCTCAGCGAAAAAGAGGTAATCACCCCGGCAAACGTGCATCTGCATCTGCAAGAGTCCGGTATGGATGATGTGCCTGCGCATGAGCCAGAAGTACCAGAGACGGTGATAAAGACCCGTCGCGGCATGGTGCGTCCCCGTGGCGGCTCGCAAGCGGTGTATGTGAACCGTGTCATGACACATGACATTAACTTCGGTATTGGTCCTGCGGGTACCGGTAAAACCTATTTGGCGGTTGCTTGTGCAGTTGATGCGCTCGAGCGTGATCAGATTCGCCGTATTTTGTTGGTGCGTCCTGCGGTTGAAGCGGGGGAGCGTTTAGGTTTCTTGCCGGGTGATCTTTCACAGAAGATCGACCCGTATCTTCGCCCTTTATACGATGCCTTGTACGAGATGCTTGGCTTTGAGCGCGTAAATAAATTGATCGAGCGTAATGTGATTGAGGTGGCACCGTTAGCCTATATGCGCGGACGTACCTTGAATGAAGCTTTTATTATTTTAGATGAAGCGCAGAACACTACGCCTGAGCAAATGAAGATGTTCCTTACCCGTTTGGGTTTTGGATCTACTGCGGTGATCACAGGTGATGTAACGCAGATCGACTTACCGCGTGGTACGCGTTCAGGTCTTAAGCAAGCGATGGATATTCTTCAGGATGTTGACGGCTTGAGCTTTACTTTTTTCAACTCAAAAGATGTGGTGCGCCACTCGCTGGTGCAGAAAGTTGTGCAGGCTTATGACAAGTTTGAGCGCAAGCAAGAGAAGAAAGACGCATGAGTCTAGATGTCGACGTACAGTTTGGTATCGAAGGCGAAGATATACCGCCTGCGTTAGCCTTTCGTATTTGGGCGCAAGCGGCGATGGAAGAAGATGACGAAATCTCGAGTTTAGCGATTCGTGTGGTTGATGCCGCTGAGAGCCAAGAGCTTAACCGCACCTATCGTGACAAAGATAAACCGACCAATGTGTTGTCATTTCCTTTCGATTTGCCCCCTGAAATTGAAGAATCTCATTTGGGTGATTTGGCCATTTGTGCTGAAGTAGTTGCTGAGGAAGCTCAGGAGCAAGGGAAACCCCTAGCTGCTCATTGGGCGCATATGGTGGTACATGGTGTTTTACATCTTCGTGGTTTCGATCACATTGAAGATACAGACGCTGACATCATGGAAGAAAAGGAGCGCGTTATCCTAGATGGCTTAGGTATCTCTGATCCCTATGCTGGCTGAAAAACGCACGTGTTTAACTATGCATAAGATTTTATGAACGACGACGGACGATCTAGTCGCGGCTCATTTGCCGCGCGTTTAATGGAACGCTTGTTCCAGAACTCAAGCAATGAGCCGGAAAATAAACAACAACTTGTCGAACTCCTTCGCCAAGCTAAAAACCGTGCCTTATTTAATACTGATGCGTTAAGCATGATCGAAGGTGTCTTGCAGGTTTCTGATCTGCAGGTCCGTGACATCATGATTCCGCGTGCGCAGATGGAAGTTATCGGTCGAGATGATGCGCTCAGTGATATCTTGCCAGTATTGGTGGATAGCTCACACTCTCGCTATCCAGTGATTGGCGAAGACCGTGCCGAGGTGGTGGGTACCTTGCTAGCAAAAGATTTGCTGCAGTACTTTGCTGATGGCTCAAAGAAATTCAAATTACGCGACATCATCCGTTCAGCGGTCTTTGTGCCTGAATCAAAGCGATTGGATGTGTTGTTGCGCGAGTTCCGCGCAAGCCGAAATCACATGGCGATTGTCGTTGATGAATATGGCGCAGCCGCAGGTCTAGTCACCATCGAAGATGTACTTGAGCAGATTGTTGGTGAGATTGAAGATGAATATGATTTTGATGAAGGTGCATTCATCATGCGTCGTGCTGAAAATAACTACACCGTCAAGGCGCATACCACCATCGAAGACTTTAACGAGTATTTCAACATCGAGATTGATGATGAAGATTTCGACACCATTGGTGGCCTTGTGTTGCATGCCCTAGGTCATATGCCAGTACGTGGTGAGCATGTCGAAGCAGAAGGCTTCCGCTTTGAAGTCTTGGGTGCTGACTCGCGCAAGATTCGATTGCTTGCGATCAGTAAGCTCGACCTCGCGATTACGACAGAGGATAAGGCGGATAACGCCTAACACCTTTCGATGTTAATGCAGTTACTGACGATTGTATTTGCCGCAGCGGCAGGTGCGTCGTTGGTGCTGTCCTACGCGCCTTTTGGCTACTGGTTCGTTCAATTCCCTGCATTAATGATTTTGTTGGTGATGATCACGCAAAGTCGATCTCCCAAGCAGGCAGCTTGGATCGGTTGGTCATGGGGCTTTGGTTTATTTGTTACAGGCGTGTTTTGGCTGCGTATTAGCATCAGTCAGTTTGGTGGGATGACTGAGAGCTTGGCGATTGGTGCGACAGTCTTGTTTGTCGCCTTTATTGCCTTGTATATCGCGTTATTTGCATGGCTTGTACGCCGTTTTATTCACGTTACTTCGCCGCTAAGCTGGATGCTGCTCGTATCTTCTTTATGGTTCTTACTAGAACTTGCGCGTGGTTGGGTTCTTACCGGTTTTCCGTGGCTCTCACTTGGCTATGCGCACAGTGATTCACCGTTAAGCTCGTTAATGCCTGTGATAGGTATACATGGCGTGAGCTGGGTTGTGATGTTTTTGATTGCCTGTTTGTTTGCCGCTAAGCGTTGGTATGCATGGTTGAGCTTAATTGGCATGCTGTTGTTGATAAGTTTTATCCCCAAACAATGGACGCAGCCGACCGGAGTGGAAACCACTGTCGCGGTTGTGCAAGGAAACGTGCCACAACGATTGAAGTGGCGTGCAAATCTTTTTGATCAATGGTTAGCGCATTACGAATCATTAAGTGCCGCTGCGCCTGAGGCGCAGGTGGTGATTTGGCCAGAAACCGCGATCTCAGGTTTTGAGCAAGAGTTGTCGCCTGAATTAGAACGTTTAGATGCGCTGTTCAAACAAAAAGATCAAAGCTTTGTCACTGGCATTGTAGCAGGTGATCGCCAAGGCGCTTATTACAACGCGATGATCACGCGTGGTGTTGCAGCTAAAGGTGGGTACTACAAACATCACTTAGTGCCGTTTGGTGAGTTCATGCCGCTGAAACAACTGATTGGGCCGGTGATGAGCTGGCTGCGAATTCCCGTATCTGATTTCGCTATCGGTGAGGCTGAGCAGTCGTTGCTCGAGCTAAAAGGCCAACAAGTCGGTGTGAATATTTGTTACGAAGACGCCTTTGCTCGAGAGGTATTGAAAGCCTTGCCTGATGCCGATTGGCTACTTAATGCGAGTAATGATGCTTGGTTTGGCGATTCACTCGCGCCACATCAACACCTGCAAATTGCACGCGCTCGCGCTGCCGAAGCGGGGCGCTATTTGGTCAGAGCGACCAATACCGGTATTTCCGCGGTGATCGATCAGCGCGGCAAACTGGTGGCGACTATTGCGCAATTCGAAGCTGATGTCATGCAAGCAAAAGTCCCAAGTTATCAAGGGGTAACACCTTATGTGTTGTTGCGTGATTGGCCCTTAATGCTATTTAGCCTATTTGCTCTTAATTGGGTTCTGTTACAGCTGAGATGGCACTCACGAGATCCATTGGGTACAGTGCGTTTCTGACTTAACGCCACTTTGGGAGTAGCACATGGCGCGTGAAATTATTTCGACTGATCAAGCACCGGCAGCGATTGGTACATATTCTCAGGCAGTAAAGGTGGGTAATACCGTTTATCTATCGGGTCAGATTCCGTTAGTGCCAGAAACCATGGAAATGATCGAAGGCGACATTGAGACGCAAATTCGTCGTGTGTTCGATAACTTGTCTGCGGTTGCCACTGCAGCAGGTGGAAGTTTGGCGGATATCGCAAAGCTAAATATCTTCCTTACGGATTTGGGTAACTTTGCCAAAGTGAATGAGGTGATGGCTGAATATTTTCACCAGCCTTACCCTGCGAGAGCGGCTGTTGAGGTGGCAGGGTTGCCACGTAATGCCGGCGTAGAAATGGATGGTGTGATGGAACTTGCTTAATTAGCAGTGGTCATCAGTAAAGGAATGTAAAAGGATACTGTAATGAAAAAATTTCTCGGCCTTCTTCTTATTGGTTTGTTGCACTTATCTGCTTTTGCGGAAGATGCGAAGAAAGAGATCCCAACCTTTGGTGATTGGGCAAAGCAATGTGAAAAAGAGGGCGACAAGGAGATGTGCTACATCTTCCAAAACGTTAACAGTAAAGATAATGGCCAGATGCTGATGCAAGTGCGCGTTGGTTTTGTGCCTGACAATAAAGAGCCGATCTTTATCGCTACCGTGCCGCTGGGTGCGTTGCTGATGCCAGGTGCTGCACTGTTGGTTGATGAAAAGATTGCACCAGTGAAGCTACCGTATTTGGCCTGTGGTCGCCAAGGTTGTACGACAGTGGGTCAGCCACTAAAAACGGATGTGGTTGAAGCAATGCAAAAAGGTGAGCGTGCGCAAGTGCGTGTGGCTTTGATGAACCAAAAGATCCTACCTTTGCCTATTTCGCTAAAAGGTTTCACTCGCGCCTATAACTCAATCGCGCCTTAACTGCTGCTCACGGTGACAACGATTGAACGTTGATGGCCGTGATATCGATGCTCGTATAAAAACAAACCCTGCCAAGTGCCCAAGGCTAATCGTCCTTGGGTAACCGGTAGGGTTTGGTCCATTTTGGTCAGTATCGAACGAATATGTGCTGACATGTCATCGGCACCTTCCATGCTATGACGATAACGTGGATCACCATCTTGCACTTCGCGGGCTAGCCAATCTTCAAGGTCAGCGCGGACATCGGGATCGGCATTTTCACAAATGATCAATGAAGCCGAGGTGTGCTTAACAAACACATGACATAGGCCGGCTTGAACGCCGCTGTTTTTCACCACGTCCTGAATCTGTTGAGAGATATTCTGCGTGCCGCGGCCGGATGTCTTAATGTGAAGTGTTTCTTGATACATGATTGTGTCTTGTTGCTGGTTAAGTGCTTGCGTATGCTCGCTGCATGTCCGATCAAACCGATAGCTTAGCGCGAATCCCTGTTACTGCCTTGCGTGGTGTTGGACCTAAGGGTGCTGAGCGTTTGGCTAAACTGGGTGTGCATTCGGTACAAGATGTGTTGTTCCATCTGCCGTTCCGTTATCAAGATCGCACCAAGATTGTGCCGGTTGGTTCATTGCGTCCGGGTGATCAAGCGGTGATTGATGTCACAGTGGATCACGCAGATATTCGATTTGGCAAAAGACGTTCGTTACTTGTGCAGGTGTCAGATGGCACAGGCTCGATGATTCTGCGTTTCTTTCATTTCACGGCAGTGCAAAAGTCTGCGCTTGCACGCGGTGTGAGATTGCGTTGTTTTGGCGAAGTGCGAAATGGTCCGCAGCACTATGAGTTGGTGCATCCTGAATATCAGAGCGTTGCGGATGATGAGTCGATTACCGTTGAACAAGCGTTAACGCCTATCTATCCAACTACGGAAGGGTTTCATCAGCTCAGTTGGCGTGATTTGATTGCGCAAGCGCTGCAACGTTTAGGTAAAGAAGGTGCTTTAGATGAGCTCCTGTCATCAGGTTTACTTTCATTGTTTGATTTACCCACTTTGTCAGATGCGATTCGTTTATTGCATCGACCCCCGCCTGAGCTTGCGAAGGCATTGATGTCAGAAGAGGGTCATCCGGCGCAACATCGTTTGGCCTTTGAAGAATTGCTTGCACATCAATTAAGTATGCGACTGATGCGTGATGCGCATCGACAGCAAACTGCACCTGTATTTGAGCCAACGATTTTCGAATTACCTAAGGTGAAGCAACTGCTCGGTGCTTTAGACTTTGAGTTAACCGGTGCGCAACGCCGTGTGATCGGTGAGATTGGAGAAGATACAAAGCACCCTTATCCTATGTTGCGCTTAGTGCAAGGTGATGTGGGCAGTGGAAAAACCATTGTTGCGGCAATCGCAGCGTTGCAGGCGATTGAGGCGGGTTATCAGGTAGCCCTGATGGCACCGACTGAGATTCTTGCAGAGCAGCATCGAGTTAACTTCAAAAACTGGTTTAGCGCATTGGGTGTTGAGGTTGGTTGGTTAAGTGGGCGCTTAAAAGGGAAGAAGCGCGATGCGATGATGCAGCAGGTTAGCCAAGGTGGGTTACCCATGGTGGTCGGGACGCATGCGTTATTTCAAGAGAGCGTCGAGTTCGCCAACTTAGGTTTGGTTATTGTGGATGAGCAACATCGCTTTGGTGTGCATCAACGTTTGGCGCTGCGTTCCAAAGGTAAATTAGTCACGCCACATCAATTGATTATGACTGCTACGCCGATTCCAAGAACCTTGGCAATGACAGTGTATGCCGATCTCGATCTGTCGGTGATTGATGAGTTACCACCCGGACGTAAGCCCATTAAAACGGTTTTGGTGTCAGAGCAGCGGCAAGCTGAGGTGATTGAGCGTGTTCGCCTCGCATGTGAATCCGGTCGACAAGCTTATTGGGTGTGCACCTTGATTGAAGAGTCTGAGTTACTTCAGGCGCAAGCGGCAGAGCAAACCGCAGAGGTGCTTACCGAAGCGCTAGCCCCTCTAAAGGTGGGTTTAGTGCATGGTCGAATGAAAGCGCCTGAAAAAGCTGAGGTGATGCAACAGTTCAAATCGGGTGAGTTGCATCTGCTCGTTGCCACCACGGTGATTGAGGTGGGGGTGGATGTGCCGAATGCTTCACTCATGGTGATGGCCAATGCTGAGCGCTTAGGTCTGTCGCAGTTACATCAGTTGCGCGGACGTGTCGGTCGAGGTGCGCAAGATAGTTATTGTGTGCTGCTTTATCACCCACCCTTAGGTGCGGTGGCACGAGAGCGTCTTGAGATTATGCGAAAAACCAATGACGGTTTTGTGATTGCACAAAAGGATTTAGAGATTCGCGGTCCGGGTGAGGTCTTAGGGACTCGCCAGACGGGTGAGGTGCAATTTCGATTGGCAGATTTAATCCGTGATCAGCATTGGATTGAGCCAGTACAAAAAGCGGCTGATCAATTAATTTCTGAAAAGTCAGAGCATATTCAGCCGCTGATTCAACGTTGGATTGGCGAGAAACAAAACTACTCAGCGGTGTAGTGCTATTGGCTGTGCGATAATGCGCATCGATTTTTTACATTGAGCCTTCAATGTCTCGACGCCTTTCTTTTGATCATAACGAACCTCGGTGGATGCGCTTAACCGCGCAGAGTCGTCTTGTCTTACCGCAAGAGGTTGCGGCTTGGTTAAAAGAATCAGGCTCGCTCACCAAAGCTGTCGTGAATGCATGTGAAGATCGTTTCAATCTGCAGTTGCGCGGACAACGCTGGGGAAGAGGTTATGCCTCAGAGCGTGAACTGTTAGGTATGCGTCAAGGTGCGCATGGGTTAATTCGTGAGGTGGAGCTCTGTTGTGGCGAAAGCGCATGGGTCTTTGCCCGTACTTTGATTCCCGCATCGAGTTTTCGCGGACGAGCTAAGCGTTTAGCACGATTACGTAACAAGCCATTAGGCGCGGTGTTGTTTGCAGATAAATCAACGCAGCGTGTGTTGTCTGAGGTAGCACGGGTAACGCCACGGCATGCCTTGTATCATGCAGCAACGGCTAATCTCGTGGATAAGCCGTCAGAGATTTGGGGGCGTCGTGCGATCTATCGTTATGCTCAGCAACCAATCTTGGTGAACGAAATCTTTCTACCTGCGATTCCGGAGCGTTAAGTGTCTGATCAAATGCCTCGCTACAACGGCCTGCCGCCAAAAGCACTGCCTTGGGCGACGCGCTTTCGTTTGTATGGACAGTTGATTCGTGCGGATCGTCCGATCGGTATCTATCTGTTGTTATGGCCTGCGCTATGGGCGCTATGGATTGCAGGTAATGGTCAACCGACCTGGTGGGTAGTGTTAATTTTCGTTTTGGGTACGGCGCTGATGCGTTCAGCTGGTTGTGCGATTAATGATTATGCCGACCGACATATAGATGGTGATGTTGAACGTACTGCAGGTCGTCCTTTAGCAACTGGCATGGTCACGCCCAAAGAGGCACTCGGTGTATTTGTTGTGCTTTGCTTGTTGGCCTTTGTGTTGGTGTTATTTCTTAATGGTCTGACGATTGCGAACTCCTTTGTCGCTGTCGCACTTGCTGCTATCTACCCTTTTATGAAGCGTTACACGCATCTTCCGCAGGTGGTGTTGGGTATGGCGTTTGGTTGGGCTGTGCCGATGGCATTTACGGCGCTGCAATCGCAGATTCCGTTAGTTGCTTGGGTGTTGTTTAGCGCAACTGTTATCTGGGCGGTGATCTACGACACTATGTACGCAATGGTTGATCGTGAAGATGATCTTAAAATCGGTGTTAAATCGACGGCGATTTTGTTCGGTCGCTACGATCGACTGATTATCGGCTTATTGCAGTGCAGCATGATCGCCTTGCTGATTTGGGTCGGTGAGCTCGCTGATCGTGGGTTGGTTTGGGATATAGGCGTAGCGGTTGCTGCCGGTTTGTTCCTATTTCAGCAGTATTTAATTAAAGATCGTGACCGTAAGTTATGTTTTCGCGGATTTTTGAATAACAATTTGGTTGGCTTATTGCTGTTTGTTGCGCTTTTTATTGATTATTTGCAGGCGCCGATCGCTTAAGTCGTTGCTTTTTAAGATGTTAATTGGACGCTACCTACGAAATGCGGCTTTTACACATTTGTGTGCTTGATTTATTCGGGCATGCCCTGTAAAAAACCGCGGCTTAATTGAAACAATGGAGATGCCAATGGCTGTTGAATTGCCAGATGGTTACAAACCGAAGCTAAAAGAGGAATACATGAATCCTCTGCAGCTCGAATACTTCCGCCAAAAGCTTACCGCTTGGCGTGAAGAGTTGATGCAAGAAGCACAAGAAACTCTAGAGAATTTGCGCGATAAATCACACCAAGAAGTGGGTGATGAGGCTGACCGTGCAAACCGCGAAAGCGAACATGGCTTAGAGCTACGTACGCGAGACCGTTACCGCAAACTGATTCGTAAGATCGAGCAAGCACTTGAGCGTATCGATGATGGTTCATACGGTTACTGTGAAGATACTGGTGAAGAGATCGGTATCAAGCGTTTAGAAGCTCGCCCTGTTGCGACGCTGACGATCGATGCGCAAGAGCGTCGTGAAATGAAAGAAAAGGTCCTCGCGGATCGCTAATCTTTATCATTGGGTCGTGGTGTTCTTGCCACGGCCCAAATGATGACCTCTTTAACTCCCGCCTTTTTTAGTACCCCCCCCCCCGCGGCTGCACGTACGGTTGCGGTTGTTGTTACCACATCATCAATTAAGCCAACGCTTTTCACTTTGATCTGTTGATCGGTATAAAACACCTTGCGCATCGAGCTGAGTCTTTCTTTGCGCTTGAGATGGATTTGTTGTTTCTCGCTGTTGTGCCTTTTTAAAAGATCGTATGCCACGGGAATCTGTAGTCGTTGGCTAAGCAAGCGGGCGAGTTCAGCACTTTGATTGAATCCGCGTTCTTGAAGTCGCGCTGGGCTTAATGGCATAGGGATGAGTAAATCAGGTTTGCTGAAGGGAAGGGCGCTACTCAACCATTCGGCGAGAATACGTCCTTTATTGAGATCGCCTTTGTATTTGAACTGATGAATCAGTTGATCAATGGGTGGGGCATACCGACCCGCGACAAGGGTGCGATCAAACTCAGGTGGATGGCTGAGGCATTCACCGCATCGCGTATTGTTTGTGGCGAGCTCTATGCCGCAGCTGTGGCATCGGGGCTTGGTGCTCTGCAGACTATCGCTGCAGCGATGACAAAAGGCAGCATGGTGTGGGATCTGGGTGAGGCAAAGTAAGCAATTCTGAATTGTCTAAAATTTGACCAGTTGTCTACTGCTGAAATTAAGCTCAGTTGACAGTGTTTTTGCCATCACTACACTGCATTTTTTCGCCAAGGTGAGCGGTATGGAATCACGAAAAGAACCCACCATTATTAAAGCCAAGTCTGTGCGTTTTGCTGCCATGCAGCTGGATATCGGAAACATCGTCAGCATGTTGATACCGATGCCGCTGGCCGTCTTTTGGTTTGGCGGTTCCATCCTGATTTATGCCTTGCATCGACACCATCCTGATCCGCGTGTGGGTCAATTTACCCAATGGGCGGCTTATCGTTTTTACGCCGTGATGGGGGTGATCGTGCCGGTGGGTACCTTTTTCCCGGGTGATGGTTGGATGCCATGGTTAATCGCGTGGGCGATTGGCGTAGTGATCATTGTGCCTTGGTCTATTTGGTCATTGATCCGGGTAAAGAATACCGATTGGAAAGATATTGAAGTCCCTGCAGAGGACGAGGAGTTCGACGATGTTGAAGACTGAGATTCGCCACGATTGGAGTTTGGATGAGATCCAAGCATTGTTCGCCATGCCGTTTAACGATCTTATTTACACAGCGCAGCAAATTCATCGCGAACACTTTGATCCGAATGAGATCCAAGTCAGCACCTTACTCTCGATTAAAACCGGCGCATGTCCTGAAGACTGCGGTTACTGCTCTCAAAGTGCCAAGCATGACACTGAGCTAGAGCGCGAAAAGCTTTTACCCCTTGATGAAGTGATTGCGGCGGCATCAGAGGCGAAAAGCAAAGGTGCAAGTCGTTTTTGTATGGGCGCTGCATGGCGTAATCCAACCGATAAGAATCTCGACAAGGTAATTGACATGATTACTGCGGTTCAAGGCTTGGGTATGCAGACCTGCGTCACCTTGGGAATGTTGACTGAGCCACAAGCGGAACGTTTACGTGATGCGGGCTTGGATTACTACAACCACAATCTTGATACTTCGCCAGAGTTCTACGGTAACGTGATTACCACACGTACTTTCCAAGATCGTTTAGATACGTTGAAGTATGTACGTGATGCCGGTATCAATGTGTGTTCAGGCGGTATCTTGGGTATGGGTGAAACGCCAAAAGATCGTGCACGTATGTTGCAAGAGTTAGCCAACATGCCAATGCATCCTCAGTCTGTGCCGATTAATATGTTGGTTCAGGTGGAAGGCACACCGCTTTACGGTGCTGATGGCATCGATGCGATTGAGTTTGTTCGCTCGATTGCAGTAGCACGCATCATGATGCCTCAAAGTTATGTGCGCTTATCTGCCGGTCGTACTGAGATGAGTGATGAGATGCAGGCCTTATGTTTCTTGGCTGGTGCTAACTCGATGTTCTACGGCGAGCGTTTACTGACCACAGATAACCCAGAAGCCGATCACGATCACGAGCTCTTTGGTCGTTTAGGTATGCAAATGGAAAGTGCACCGCTAGAGACTGATCAGAAAGCCTGCTGTGGTGGCTAATGTCTTGGTTGGACGATTTGTCGACGGAGCTTCAAAGCCGTCGTGATCAAGGTCTGTATCGGCAATGTCGTGTTGTCGATGGCAAGCAATCTGTCGAGTTGATGGTTGATGGCGAGAAGATGCTCGCCTTTTGCTCGAATGATTATTTAGGTTTAGCTGCTGACCCACGCTTAGCTGAAGCAGCGACTCAGGCGATTAAGAGTGCAGGCGTTGGTGCCGGTGCGGCGCATCTGATCAGCGGTCATATGCGCGCACATCACGACGCAGAAGTAACACTTGCCGAGTGGTTGGGATATGAACGCGTTTTGTTGTTCTCAACCGGCTACATGGCGAACCTTGGTGTGATTGCTTCACTGTTGTCGGCTAATGACTGTGTCATCCAAGATAAATGGAATCATGCCTCATTAATCGATGCGGCAAAGTTAAGTGGCGCACAGTTAAAACGTTATCAACATGCGGACATGGCATCGCTTGAACGTCAGCTAACTACTGGGGCAGAGCGTAAGCTAATAGCGACCGATTCGGTCTTCAGTATGGATGGTGATGTTGCGCTGTTAACTCAGATGGTTGCCTTGTCGCAGCAATATGCTGCGCCAATCATGGTAGATGAGGCACATGGTATTGGTGTCTTAGGTGAACAAGGTCGTGGCGCTGCTCATGCGGCAGGGTTAAACGCGAATGATGTGCCTATCTTGATGGGCACTTTGGGTAAAGCATTTGGGGTTACTGGTGCTTTTGTTGCCGCAAGTCATGATGTGATCGAGATGTTG
>CBFHYJ010000046.1:0-12740 GCA_965659945.1 Sedimenticolaceae bacterium
CTTCGATAGCCGCAACATAACGAATCAATAACGCAAGATCAGCGATCTCGCCATCTTCCATCTGACCGCGGTATGCATTCACGTTTTGGCCAAGCAGATTCACTTCGCGCACACCTTGTGCAGCAAGCTGCGCTACCTCGGTGATCACATCATCAAATGGACGACTGATCTCGGTACCACGGGTATAAGGCACAACACAGAAAGTGCAGTACTTAGAACAACCTTCCATGATCGACACAAAGGCGGTTGGACCTTCTGAACGCGGTTCTGGCAATCGATCAAACTTTTCGATCTCAGGGAAGCTGATATCCACCACCGGCTCATTGGCTTTGGCAGCATTCAGCATCTCCGGCAAACGGTGCAAAGTCTGTGGACCAAACACTAGATCAACATAAGGCGCACGCTGACGAATCGCATCGCCCTCTTGGCTAGCCACACAGCCACCAACACCGATGATCAAATTCGGATTCTTTTCTTTCCAGGGACGCCATTGGCCAAGCAGTGAGAAAACCTTTTCTTGAGCCTTTTCACGAATCGAGCAGGTGTTTAGCAGCAAGACATCCGCGTCTCCCGCTTGATCGGTCTCTTCAAGACCATGTGACTCATGCAGCACATCACGCATTTTCTGCGAGTCGTACTCATTCATCTGACACCCGAAGGTCTTAATAAAAACTTTGCCTGCCATGCCCGTCCCGGCTTGATTTGTAAGGGGTCGCGATTCTACGCTGAGCCCATTCTAAATGCACGAGCTTCCGCCAATTAAGCCCTTGTTTTAGGTGATATTTTATCGTGAGGAAAAAAGAATATGGCAATACGAGGGGCAAATCTAAGAATCTGACATTTCGCTATAAGTCTTAAGCCAAATATTTGAAACTTTTCGTACCTGTTGATTACCAAAAATTCACAAACGAATGCGATTAACTACGAAGTTTGTTCGTTAAGTTTTCCAACTTATCAGCACCACATGCAAAGCATGTTAGCTTGAGCTCATTGATATACCTTGTCAGCGTAATTATCGTCTGATCAGTAGAGATCATTGCAGAACGTAGAATTGCACCAGCAACGCCGCAATAACGAGCACCCAAGGCAATCGACTTTGCCATATCAAGACCATGTCTGATGCCACCTGATGCCCAAACCTCAGCCCTTGGCAGTTCAGTTTTAATTTCTTGCAAACACTCTATTGTTGATTGTCCCCAGTTTTTGAAAGTATCAACGCCACACTGCGCTTCAGCTTGAACATTCATCTGGACTTCAATGGCATCAAAACGTGTGCCACCGTGACCTGCTACATCTATTGCATGCACACCCATTTGATTGAGTTTGATCGCTGTTTTTACATCAATACCAAATCCTACTTCTTTAACAATCACAGGCACTGGAGAGCATTCGATAAAATATGCCAAGTTATCCGCAACATTTACCCAATCGGTGTCGCCGGCTAATTGCAATGCCTCTTGTAGGGAATTCAGATGAATAAAAATTGCATTAGCGTCAACTTGAGATATGAGTTCATCAATCAATCGGCGAGGGTCTTTAGGAATATTTGCTGCACCAAAATTAGCCAATATTGGTTGTGAACCTGCTAAACGCCGTAACTCTATCCCCAGACCTTGACGCTGCCCCTGTTCGCAAGAAATACGCTGAGACCCAACCCCCATAGCGAGTCCTAACTCTCCAATAGCTTCAGCAATTCGTTGATTAATATCAGAGCTAACCCTAGTACCTCCGGTCATGGAGCTGACATAGATGGGAGCCGTCAACGGGACACCAAACATAGAAGATGAGATATCAACATCACTAAAATTGACATCGGGTAGCGCTGAGTGGCGGAAACGAACTAAATCAAAATCACTAGGGACCCACGCCTGCTTAGAAGCGATATCAACATGTGCAAGCTTTCTATCCATAGGCCCTCTTATATCGAGCAATTTCTACTAGGAACATATGTGGATAGGTCAATGCTGCTAACCCAATAAACACAATCGTAAAAAAGCCAGACACATCGGATAAGGATAAGTTGAGATGATTAGCTGCAATGACGGCCAATATATAGGTTGCGAAAATCACACTAGCACCGATCACCAGCGACACCTTCTGCTTATGAATTGGTAACAAATTCCATTCATGTTTGATATGCCTTGGGCTATGCAATAAACAAAAGAACAGCGCAAAGTAGACTAATGGATCAAGGAGCAGGCCCATTAAAACGATAGCGGATAACTCGATTAATTGCTTTTTAGAGTAGCTCTTAAAAGAAAAGAGCGACACTAAGAACGAAATAGCGAAAGCAAACATCATGATCGCAATAAACGGCTTAGAAGATTGACCAAAAAGTAAATGATCGAATAACTCTTCTACCCTGAGAGAATGCAATACAACGGGCATCGTTAGGATTAGCGTTCCATAAGAAAGTCGACCAAGGACACTACGTACCTTAAGGTCTTGCGAAAAATGGTAAACAGAGACCAAAAGAAAACCTAATAACGACATCATGGGAAAGATTGGCCATATAAAAAATAGTAAAACAGCGACCAATAGATAACCCAAATAAAACATCACAACTCGACTTGAACTGCTTAACCACCCTAGTCTGTCCGCAATAATTGGATCGAATGCACCATGCGGCACACCAAGCAACATAATCGCCGCGAGCGATAGGTATAAGACTATTTCCATGATGAACCACCAAATAGCGCTCGTAGGAAAGCTCCCTTAGGCGAAGATAGAATCACTCTAAACGCATCCATAAGGGTATTCTCCGTCATGAAAGCTGCAAATTGATCTCCTTTTAGACGAGATGCCAACTGCATAAATACAGCTGGGACTAAATCAGGCTTCTCTTTAATTAACCACAATAACTTTTTATCCATCCAGTCTTCACGTAAGGACCGGGGAACCGCCATTGGCTTACCTTTTAAAAGTAAGCGAGAAGCGGCTCTCTTTGCCCAAATCATGTTTTGTCGAAACGAATACCCGGTTGAGACTCGTCCAGCATCGCCCCTTATGCCAATTGGGATACCGAAATTTTCAGCAGGACGAGTAAAGCCCATAGGAATAACAGCTTCTTCAGTATCAACAACCCAATGCGGCACATTCAGCTTATGTTGAATCCAGTCCTGGGTTTGCTCTCTTAAGTGATCTAGACGAGGAGCACCACTTGTGAAGTCCGTGTATTCAATCAAAAGATCACGAGACCCCAATGGCAGCATGTATCTGAAGTTGACGCCTGTTTCAAACGCCTCAATATCCGACATCAACTGAACATCAAAAAAACCATGTGGCTTTTCCGTCTGAAGTAATACACCCGAGAAACACTGCTTGATCCAAAAGTTATCCTGAGAAACAGGACGACTATCGAACACAAATTCAGCATCAGGCGGAGCATTTATAGGTTCATCATCTAGAAGAATTTGCCCATGTGCATAAATATCTGTTTCACAATCACGTCTAAACGATTGGCCGCTAATGTGACCATAGTGATACCGCTTACCTTTATGGCGTTTCTCGTTAGTCCCTGAGGACATCGTCCAGGATGACCACGTATGCGAGGGGTTTAGAAGATTTCTCTCGTTTTCCTGAAACCAAAATGCATAACGCTTTTTGTCTATGACATATCGATTAGGGTCACTGACAACAACATCACCTGGAAGTTTTGGAAAAGAGGCGAGGTGCTTGGCAAGCGACAAACCAGCAGGTCCGGCACCAACAATATGGACCCAAGCACTCATAATTCCCGCCAATAATGGCTTATACAACGCATCAATAAACTGGGTTGTTTCTTAGGTTGATATTGGTAAAAGGCTTTCGACACACCAAATTTAATTAACGAAGCAGAAGCTACAAAAATTTTCTCAACACGAGATGTTGTCACTCGGCCACCCCAAAGATCGAGATGACTTGTATGTTTTAGTTTGTTACCTATTTCACGGTATGCCTGACCCGCAACAAGGATAGCCAATCTTGGCCTTAAAGGAAGAAAAACAAGCCCCTCATATGCATAACGATAGTGATGATCTGCTATTTCGAGTAATTCAGAAACAGCCTCTTGTAACACTAATTTTAAATTGTCATCTGGATTGGTAACTTGCTCACATGACACATTACCTATTAATTCTTTGGGTAAATAAACACGTTGATTATTTGCGTCCTCAACCACGTCACGACAGATATTCGTTAATTGCATAGCAATACCCAGTGCAACTGCATAAGGGAATGCTCTTTTATCCTCAACATTGAGCACGTCACACATCATCAGCCCAACAGATCCCGCCACCTTGTAGCAATAATCAATGAGTTCTGTGATCGTCTGAATGGAAACCGGAAAAGTATCTTGAATCACACCTTCCAAGAGATGTTCAAAAGGGGATAACCCCTTCTTTGATAAAACTAGCCTTGGATTATCGTTTAGATAAGGAATCCTAGCTGAAGTAGTAATGGCCTTATGAACAGCTTGTAATTGACTGCGCGCTAACGAAGCATCATCTGCTTCGTCTGCAATATCATCTATCTGGCGGCATAGCGCGTAGAGTTTTGCAGCATCGAGGAGCTGGTCTCTTGAGAGAAATCTTCCCGCAAAATTAAAGGTGACACCATGCTTTGCAAGTACTTGTGTTGACATCACCCAGCCCTCTTAAATTGAGCTGCATCACCGATTAACTTCTCCACCACTTTTGCAGATGAAACGACTCCTGGTAATCCAGCGCCCGGATGTGTACCAGCACCTGTCAAATATAAATTATCAAAACCTTCAGCCTTATTATGAAATCTAAACCATGCTGATTGAGTAAATAAGGGAGCAATAGAAAATCCTGCACCATGATAACTACGATAGTCATTTTCAAAATCATCAGGTGTCATTGAAAATGGCGAATCTATGACACCACTGAGTCCAGGCAGTAATCTGTGCTCAAGTACTGACAAGACCCTTTCTCTTAACTTTGGTTCTTCAACAGCCCAATCGATACCACTTTGATTATTTGGAACCGGGCAAAGAACATAGAAACTATCCATACCCTCGGGGGCAAAACTGTCATCTGTTGCAGTTGGCCTATGGAGGTACAAAGAGACATCATCATTAAGTTTCTTTCTATGGAATATGTCATCCAAAAGCTCTTTGTAACTATCACCCATGACAATCGTGTGATGTGCGACATCGTCATACTTTCGTGTTGTACCAAAATAAAGTACATATAGACCCATTGATAACTTAGCTTGGTCTCGTTTTATTTTGGTTGATAGCTTCACCGAGTGACTCGGTAACAATTCTTTGAATAGATATAGCGGATCCCCATTAAAAATAAAATTATCAGCTAAGTGATGCTGTCCACTTGTATCACGCACAGAGATAATTTTTTTATGTGAAGTGCTTATATGATCGACTTCTTTTCCGTATTCAAATTGCACTCCCTGCTCTTCGGCCAACTGCACTAACCCATTGACCAAGGCACCCGTACCACCCTTTGCAAAGAAAATTCCGTATTTTCTTTCTAAAAAATGAATCAAGCCGTAAATACTAGTGGTATCAAATGGAGAGCCACCTACTAATAAGGGTTGAATCGAAAAAGCTTGTTGAAGTTTTGGATTTGATAAATGGTTAGTTACTAGCTGCCAAACCGATTGATCCCCACGAAGCTTTGCCAGAGAGGGAAGCTGCTTAACCATTTCTATAGCATTATGGAAAGGATGCGCAGCTAGCTGCTCAAAACCAACTTTGTAAATAGCTTTAGATTTCTCGAGTAAGGAAAGGTAACCATCACAATCATTTGGCTCTATTTCCCTGATCTCATCAAGAGTGTCTTCGATAGAACCGCCATAATCGAAATTCGTTCCATCTGAGAAGTTAAAACGATACCAAGGTGTTAATGGTTCGAAATCTAAATAGTCCTCTCTTTTTTTTCCGAAGAGTTCAAATAGCTCATCAAATAAAAAGGGGGCTGTGATTACCGTTGGTCCAGCATCATGCTTAAATCCATTTTTAGTAAAAACTTGAGCTCGACCTCCAGGACAATCAAGCTTCTCAATGACTTTAACCTCATGGCCACGAGATGCGAGGCGCAATGCCGAGGCAATTCCACCAAAACCAGCACCAATGACGAGAGCCTTTGTCATTAGACGCCCACCATTTGTTTTTTATTATTCAAGGCATTCAAAAAAAACTTAACTGCTCCCTGTGTGTAGGATGGCAAACATGCCAACCCTCTTTCTATTACTCTGCAATACCATTGATAACGCTGATTCAGAATACTAATAGCTTCCTCGTCTGTACTAACAAATTCTCGTATTACCCAGTAACCATTTAATTGAGCACCCTTATCAATTTCTCTATCTTCGTAATCGTCAATAAGTTGGTATGCAATACCAAAGGCAGAAGCAACACCCTTCATGCAAGAGAAATGTTGTTGTTTTTCATTTTTTACCATCATGACTAGCTCAATTGGCAGCCCCAAAAGCGGTCCACTTTTATGGCTAGTAGCTCGTTCATATGTCTCTAAGTTAGTTTCAAGTGAATCACTAAGTTGACAATCTAAGGACTGACCAGCAGCCGAACGACTTATGGCTAAATGTAAACAGCAAATCATTTTGGATAAATTGGGCATATCTTCTGATTCGATATTGCCTAACTCAGCAAACGCGCTAGCGATCAACTCATCGCCTAAACAAATTGCCGATGACGATCCATAAAGAGACCATACCGATTCACCATTACGTCTCTTTACATCCATATCCATAACATCATCGTGAAGTAGAGATGCTTGGTGTAATAATTCGCAAGCAGTTGCTATAGATAATTTTGTGTTTTCTCTCAGCCCCGCCTCACTTGCACACTGCAAAGCTATTCTTGCTCTTGTGCGACTTCCACCTGATGCCAAATGGTATGTCAGCGCTTCGCTAAGAGATAACTCTGTCGCCAAAGGGCCAGCGCCATAACTGCCAAGACTAATCTCTACAAGTCCGAGATCGTCATCAATCTGCAGTTTTTCTTGTTTCATTACAGACCTCTTAAATTAGGAAATGAGCTCATCCATGAGCTCGAGGTTTAATTAAGCAGGCTGCTCATCCTTGCTGCTTGCTGTTGCTGCGTACCAAATCAACAGACCAAATGCGATCTTGTTAACAACGTCAGCTAGGTTGTAGACAATATTGAGGGCTTCGCTTGCCGCTTGTGTGGTTGCACCACCATCATCAACGTATACGAAGTAACCCAACACGTAACCCAATGGGTAGATAGCCCAACCAATCGTTACAATCCAACGCATTGTTGAGTAAGCACTTTGTACAGCCGGTGATGCTTTATCAGCCGCCATCTTGCCTGCCTCACCTGCAAAGATTTCGTAGAGGATGTAGAACCAACCCAACATACCAATTACGAATCCGAGTGTTACGTCCATATAGCCTGCTTCGCCCATGAAGCCTGGGACCAACATGACCAAGGTACCAACGAGCAAACGCCAGAAAATACCACCTGAAGGTGTGCCGATAGCACGTAGGATCAGGAAGAACTCAATCATCAATAATGGAACAGTTAGTAACCAATCAATGTATCGGTACACTGTTGGGGTTTCGCCGGTTGCGATCCAAACGTCTCGCATATAGAAATAGTGGACAGCAGCAATAAACGTAACTAACGCAGATACAACAAGTGAGGTTTTCCACTTACCACTTACAGACTGGGTTTCCCATAAAAAGAAAACCGTTGATGCCATCAAGGCCATCGAGATCAGCCAAAACGAAATACCAACGAAGTCATCCGACTGCAAATTCGCAGCTGCCGACGCCGTTGATGACAATGTCGCTAGCATGCCAACCGGCAGTAGCTTCTTTAGCCATTTCAGGGTCATAATTAATCCTCCAAGGATGTTGTTATTCATGAACAAACTGGAATCGCCAACATCTGTTTTTAAAAGCTGCGGACCTTTTGATACAAAAGAAGGCGATTCCAGCTCCTTGGAGTTAAATACAAATACGTATAGTTTTTGTCTAATATTCGAATTTTTTTCCTAGACAAAATGATAAATTTGTCCACTTATCTTTATAAATTAAATCTAATTTAGTATTTAACTATATATATTGAACAGGTTTTATCGGTCTTATAGCCTTTACAAAATCAAGCTGACCAATATTTAACGTTTCACTTTTTTCCGAATCTTTAGAAACATTAAAGAAATTTGTATTGGACATAACAAGCCACTAGAAAACGATGCGACTTTAAAAAATAAATGGCAAAAAAATCCCCGAAGATTCGGGGATAAACTTTCAAGGCAGAACCTAGGAGCCTGTTATCGGGAGACAGCCATCCAAATAGCCCTTGAGAGATAAATCAACTGTAGCTGTTTTGTTTGGTTTTTGAATAGCTGTTCGCGGCAACTTGTTCAAGTCATAAAAAAACCAGCAATTGCTTGCTAAGTCTTTAAATTATATGGCATCCGGCAAGATTCAAACGTGCAGCCGCCTGCTTCATGGATATGCACTCAAATCATTTGGAAGATGCCCAGGATTGTTTTATCTCCATCTCGCACAGCCTATAGTGGTGCGAAATCTAGCCAGAATTCTTACATGCCACACACGCTCCATCCCCGCCTGATCGCCCTTGTGCCCTTGCTATTTGTGCTGTTGTGGAGCACCGGCTTTATTGGCGCCAAATACGCCCTGCCGTATATCGAGCCCTTCAATGTGCTGTTCTATCGCATGTTGCTCAATCTGGCTGCTTTCGCACTCCTGATTCGCCTATTCAACGCCAAACCGCTCACCCTCTCGCAGAAAGGACACCAGCTAGTTGTTGGGTTGTTGATTCATGCTGGCTACCTCGGCGGGGTCTTTGCCGCGATCAAACTCGACATGCCCGCCGGCCTCACAGCACTCATCGTGGGCCTACAACCCCTACTGACAGCCCTGATCACTTGGAGCAGCGGGAAAGAGCAGTTACGAAGTCTCCAGTGGCTTGGTCTTGTGCTCGGCATAGTGGGCATCACCATTGTGTTAGATGGCAATGGTCGACTCGGCTTTAGCAACACCGACCCTTGGGCGCTGCTAGCCGTGTTCGTTGCTTTGTTCGCCATCTCACTTGGCACCCTGTATCAAAAACACTTTGGCGCCGGCACCGACCTACTCAGCGGCTCTTTCTATCAATATCTGGCGACTGCGGTAATCATGGGGTTGCTGACCTGGCAATTCGAATCCGGTGAGGTCGATTGGCAGCTGCCGTTAATTTTGTCGCTAGCTTGGTTGGTACTTGGTTTATCCGTAAGTGCCATCTTGTTACTGCTGTTCATGATTCGTGAAGGCGAATCATCGAAAGTGGCTAGCTATTTTTATCTCGTGCCACCTACAACGGCTCTCGAAGCTTGGTTGTTATTTGATGAGCAATTCACATTAGAAGCATTATTAGGTGTTGGCATAACAGTTCTCGGCGTTTATCTAGTACTTAAACGCAAAAGCTAGTTGCTTCATAATAGCCGTATATTCTTAACGCAGAAATACAGTGTCACATCGCGCAAAAAAACGCTTCGGCCAAAACTTTCTACATGACGCGAGCGTTATCCAGCGCATCGTTGATGTGATTGACCCACAAGTTCATGACCACATGGTTGAGATAGGCCCAGGTCAAGCCGCGTTAACGATTCCCCTGTTACGTGTTGTCGGCGAGATGGATGCTATCGAGGTCGATCGCGATCTGATTCCTATCGTTGAACGCACCTGCTCTCCCGTAGGAAAAATAAATCTAACCAATGCAGATGCATTGAAGTTTGATTTCAGCACGCTTCGCAATGATGAGCGCCCACTGCGCTTAGTTGGCAACCTGCCCTATAACATCTCAACACCTATCCTGTTTCACGTACTTGAATCACGTACTGCAATTAAAGACATGCACTTTATGTTGCAGAAAGAAGTTGTTGATCGCATAGCTGCTGGTCCAGGATCTAAAACCTACGGTCGCTTATCCGTGATGCTGCAAGCCTACTGTGATGTCACTCATCTGTTTGATATCGGACCGGGTGCTTTTGACCCACCCCCAAAAGTCGACTCAAGTATTGTTCGATTAATCCCTAAACCAGATGATCAAATCGTGATTACGCATCACGCGGCTTTTGCCAAGATTGTTAAACAGTGTTTTGAGCAACGTCGTAAAACACTGCGAAACAACCTGAAAGGAATTTTAGAAGGTGACGCGATTGAAGCTTTAGGTATTAACCCATCTGCTCGAGCTGAAACATTATCTGTGGAAGATTTCCAAACCCTAGCGGAAGCCGCAGGGATTACTGAGTAACTAACTCACTCGATTCATTCAGCAGGGCATACAAACGGCCACGTTGAATCGACTTTTGCGCCTGAGCAATGGTGCCGTTTCTTTCCCAAACACGTAAACGCTCACGCAAGATAGGCATTGCCTTCTGCATCGTCATACCTGCGTGCACTTCAGGAAGGTAAAGCAATCGCAGTAGGACGTAATCCAAGCCGGTTAAAAACTCATCTGAGGTGCGATCACTGAACACGGTTGGATAAGCGAAGTGTGAGTCGTTAATCAAACCCAGCATCTGTGATAACTCCTCTACGATGCAAGGAACAAAGCGACCTTTTGATTGTGCGCGCTCAACAGGAATAACAACGGTACCACCGGTTATCTCTGACCATCGATTGAATCGAATGCTACCCATGCACACCGCGTCGTCCATATAGTTCAAACGCTCAGGCGAAAGCTCACGCGCTACCGTGGGATAAAGATCTTCATTACCTGAGAAGAAAATCTTCACGTTAGCTTGCTCTTTATTCGGCACAAAGTGCACCGGCAGATTGGTGATCTCGCTAAGATGATGGAAATGCATCGCAATCAACCAACGTTGTTCTTCTGCGTCACCCGATGTGCTATTAACCCAAACACGCAGTGGCTGATGCCATTTACGAATCAATGGACGAACTTGCTCATACTCGCCACGCATAGCGATATCGAGGAAGGCATGTTCGATGTATTTAGGATTTTGCCAATGCGGCAACTTCTTCTGAGTCGCGGCAAAAACACTCGCCGTCAGCAAACATGCCAATAGCAGTATCAGTGTTCGGTGATGCCAACGAGGTGACTTCATAAATGATTAGAGACTCAGTTATGACAATAAAGTGACACCGAATGTATCGACCACAGTTTTTTTATTCAACAAGCAGTTGCATATCAATAGATACTAATAATCTGGTATACCTGCAGCTTGTTAATTGTCTTGACGCTCATTCGCCTATCACTGTTAATGACCTCTCAATTTTGAGTCTTCTTCATCATGAATAACGCGCTGAACCAAAAGGCTTTTTGGATCCTGACTGCTGGCTCGCTCATGCTTGCGATCACCTTAGGTATACGCCATGCCTTTGGTGTCTTCCTGGTACCTATGTCGATTGATAATGGCTGGGGTCGCGAAACCTTTGGTTTTGCCATTGCGCTACAAAATTTGATCTGGGGCTTATCTCAACCCGTTGTTGGTCACTATGCTGACAAATTAGGTGCCAAGCCAGTCATGTTAGTAGGTGGCTTACTTTATGCCCTCGGCCTGCTGGGTATGGCTACCGCTCATTCCTCTACGATGCTCATCATCTCATCAGGCTTGTTAATTGGTATTGGATTAGCTGGCACAACTTTCCCTGTGATTTTTGGCGCGATTAGCCGGGTGGTTCCTGCAGAAAAACGTTCTTTCGCGCTTGGCATATCGATGTCGGTCGGCTCTTTAGGTCAATTTGTTTTATTACCTTTATCCGTTGTGCTTCTTGATTATCAAGGTTGGAGCTACAGCTTATTAATACTTTGTGTGTTGAGCTTACTCATCCTACCGCTGTCGTTTATTTTTAGCGCATCAAAAAACAATGTGCCCAACCCAAAGAATGTCACCTATTCAACTCGCTTTGTTTTAAAAAGCGCTCTGAACTCTCGTGCCTTTCAATTACTTTGCTTAGGATTTTTTGTCTGTGGTTTTCACGTATTGTTTATCGCAACACATTTACCCGGCTACTTAACAATTCATGGCTTAAGCGCCATGTCTGGCTCGATTGCTCTAGCATTGATCGGACTGTTCAATATCTTTGGCTCATATTTCGCTGGCGTCCTCGGCGGTCGTTATGCAAAACCCAAACTACTCTCTGCGATCTACTTCAGCCGAATGATTGCGATCGTCCTCTTACTTGTCATGCCTTTATCAGAAACCACTGTCTATCTGTTTGCTGCCATGATGGGGCTTCTGTGGTTAAGCACCGTGCCATTAACCAATGGCATAGTGGCTTCACTCTTTGGTGTTGAACATATGGCGATGCTCGGCGGGATTGTTTTCTTGTCGCATCAAGTGGGTGCTTTTTTAGGTGGCTGGCTAGGTGGATCAATTTACGACCTGAATGGCTCTTACGATCTTGCTTGGTTCATTGCGATTGGATTAGCTTTATTTGCTGCTGCTGTGAACTTACCCATCAAAGAAGAAGCACATCACTGGGATAAACATCTTGGATAAGCCCACACCTCGATGGATAGCGCTTAGCCTGGTGTTACTGGGAGCCGCACTCACTGCGGGTACTTTTATGCTCTATCAATATGACGCCGGCAGTTTGTTTGTCTCTTCTACGTTGACCTCCTGCGCATAACTCACTTGCATAAAAAAAGCCCGGCTAAGCCGGGCTTTTTCTCGATATCGTTTTGTTAAAACGGAATATCTTCGTCGGTATAACCGTTATCCATAGACGCTGGTGCAGGCGCTGATTGCGAGCCACCTTTC
>CBFHYJ010000047.1:0-12696 GCA_965659945.1 Sedimenticolaceae bacterium
ATGCTTTTGAACCTTCGTCAGTCAATGACCAGTTCCAGTTAGTAGAACCGTAAATACCTTTGATGTTCTCACCAGCACCTTGTGCCATCAAACGTGAGAATAGAGGTACAACAATCTGGAAGTCCTTACCGTTAACTTGCTTGTCACGCAGACCGAACTGAACAGCCTGAGTCAAAGAGTTAACCATATCCTTACCGTAGTGGTTCAATACCAATACGTCAGCGCCAGAGTTCAATACTGGAGTGATGTACTGAGAGAAGTCACCCGCACCGAGTGGAGTACGTACTGCTGCTGCAGTTTTCCAACCCATAGACTCAGTGTACTTCTTGATTGAACCTTCTTGTGACCAACCCCAAGAGTAGTCAGCAGTCAGGTGGTATGCCGTACGGTCAGTACCGAACTCTTTCTTCAAAATTGGAGCCAATGCTGCGCCTGACATCTCAGTGTTGAAGAAGTGACGGAAACCGTTCTTCTTGCGGTCTTTACCAGTAGTGTCGTTTGAGTGAGTCAAACCTGCCATGAAGATTACGCCAGCTTCCTGACATAGACCTTGTACAGCGATCGCAACACCTGAAGAAGAACCACCAGTGATCATCACTGCGCCGTCCTTTTCGATCATACGCTTCGCAGAAGCACGCGCTGCGTCTGATTTAGTTTGCGTATCACCCGTTACATAAGCAACTTTCTTACCATTAACACCGTTACCTTTCAGTACACAGTTGGTCATGGTGTTAAGCATACCGCCGTCGCCTTCACCGTTAAGGTGCTTAACAGCTAGCTTGTATGCACGTAATTCGTCTGCACCCTCGTCAGCGTATGCGCCGGTCTGTGGAACGTTGAAACCTAAAGTAACAGTGCCACCCTTTGGCTCGTTCACGTAGGCGTGAGCAGTTGAAGTGAGAATGGTTGGCGCTGCCACTGCTGCTGCAGTTGCCGCTGAAGCTTTCATAAAGCCACGGCGAGACAGAGTGCCGAACTTTTCGTTATCAGTTGACATAAGTTTGTCCTCCAAACTTTTGATGGGTTATTTATCATTATTAATACAGCTATAGCCTTGTCTCACCTGGAGTGAGGGGGGGATAAAGCGTTGGCGGACTATATCAATGCCATGCTGTTGGTAGTCCTTTACAAAGATAATATTTCTCAATACAAGCATTTGCTAATAAACAGAATTGACCTAGACAGTTTTAAAAATCCATTCGAGCTCATATACTTAGATTAGTTAAAAATATAAATTAAAACTTAATCCTCTGAATTTGGATTCACATGCGTAATCTTGCTGCATTGATTTGCGTGCTTTTGTTCACGACTACTTCACACGCTCGTTGGTTTAAAACAACCGATGTTGAGAAAGGCTCGTCCCTATATGCGGATAATTGCGCGTCATGTCATGGCGCTAATGCAGAAGGTGATAAGCATTGGCCAATGCCAACCTCAAAAGGGCACTACCCTGCACCACCTTTAAACGGCATGGCACACACTTGGCAACACCCATTGCGTCAACTTGTGGCAACTGTGACCTTTGGTAATGGATCTATGCCTGGTTACCAACATCAGTTAACCACACAACAAATCCTCGATATCTTGGCCTTTGTTCAAAGCCGTTGGCCAGATGAAATCTATGCCGACTGGTCAAAGATGAACGAGCGCCACCCAGGCTAAACACTTCGGGTGTTTTTCAACACCCGTTACAATCCTCACATGACCTCTTCCGCTCACCGCTTTTGCGTTGCGCCAATGCTTGATTGGACGAATCGACATTGTCGATTCTTTCATCGCCAGCTAACGCAACACGCCATGCTCTACACCGAGATGATTACCACCGGTGCATTAATCTACCGTGAGCCGGGGCGCTTTCTCGATTACAACGTAGAAGAACACCCTGTTGCCTTACAGCTCGGCGGGAACGATCCTAAAGAGCTTGCGCATTGCGCCAAGCTCGCAGAAGACTGGGGCTATGACGAAGTAAACCTGAACGTAGGCTGCCCTTCTGATCGTGTGCAGAATGGTCGTTTTGGTGCCTGCTTGATGGCAACACCCGAATTAGTTGCAGAAAGTGTTGCCGCCATGAAAGCCGCAACCGATATACCAATCACCGTTAAACATCGTATTGGCATTGATGCACAAGATAGCTATGAAGAGTTACATCGCTTTGTGCAACTGAGCGCCCAAGCGGGTTGTGAAACCTTTATCGTGCATGCACGTAAAGCGTGGCTACAAGGCTTAAGCCCAAAAGAAAACCGTGATGTACCACCGTTGAACTACGATCTGGTTTATCAACTCAAACAGGACTTTCCTCAACTCAACCTCATCATTAACGGTGGCATCACCAGGCTCGATCTTGCGAATGAACAGCTCAAACATGTTGATGGAGTCATGATCGGTCGCGAGGCATACAGCAACCCTTGGTTACTTCAGCAAGTCGATACACAGCTCTTTAACAACGACGCAAAGGTGACACATCGCTCACACGTCATCGAAGCGATGGTTCCTTACATCGAAGAACAACTAAGCAACGATATCTATCTCAGTCACATCACGCGTCACATGTTGGGTTTGTATCAAGGCTTACCAGGCGCGCGCGCATACCGCCGCCATCTCTCTGAGAACGCCACGAAAAAAGGTGCCCATCTACAAGTGTTACTCGATGCGGTTGCGCTTGTCACAGACCCGCTCGATTGACGCACAGAAACGATCTCTCTACACTGCGCTTCAACGCGTCTTTGTAGACGAATCAAACACTTAACGGAGTACACACCATGTCTATCGAACGAATTGTTATGGCATTTGCCGGTATCATGATCATGTTGACACTGGCTTTAGGCACTGAAGGCAGCCCAATTTTCCACAGCACTAACTGGCATTGGTTCACCGCCTTTATCGGTTTCAACTTGCTGCAATCATCTTTCACAGGCTTCTGCCCATTGGCAATGATCTTGAAGAAAGTTGGCAAGCAACCAGGCTCAGCGTTCTAAGCTAAATACAAGACATAAAAAAAACCGGCTAACGCCGGTTTTTTTATGTGCATCGTTTAATGACTATCTTTGCCTTTACTCGATATGTAATCGGTAAGCGCAAACATCAAACCAGAGAAAACCAACGCAATGTGAATACCCACCTTCCATGCTAAAGACTCATTGCTCAATGTTTCGGTATTCAAGAAGGCTTTCAATAACTCAACTGTTGAGATCGCAACCACCGCACCGATCAGCTTCAATTTAAGATCAGCAAAGCCCACCTTACCCATCCATCCTGGACGGTCTTCATGGTCACCAATGGCAAACTTGGATACAAAATTTTCGTATCCACTAAAAGCAATAATCAACAACAGACCCGCTAATAACGCCGTATCAATCAAGGTCAAAATACTCAGGATAGGTTGTTCAGCTGCACCCGTTAGCACACCACTCATCAGATAAAATAGCTCCTTGCCAAACTTAATCAGCAAGGCAATCACTGACACCATTAAGCCGATAAAAAATGGCGCCAATAACCAACGCATTTTAAAGAAGCTATTTTCCATCCACGTTTCAAAATCTTTCATTGTTTTCTCTTAAGCCTCAGATCGGCTCAGCAAATAAATCGTGTTCATCGTAACCGCTAACCTGCACTTCGATAAAGTCGCCTGCCGAAACATCTTCCCATTCGCCGTGAATGATCACCTGACCATCAACCTCAGGCGCATCACCCGGACCACGTGCAATCATATGATCATCATGCACTTCATCGACAAGCACGATCATCTCGCGACCCACTTGGCCGGCTAATTTATTGCGTGAGATCTCCGCTTGGATTTCCATAAAGCGCTGCAAGCGATCTTGCTTTATCTCTTCCGGTATTTGATGCGGTAAATCATTGGCCGTAGCACCATCCACCGGTGAATAGGCAAACGCGCCGACACGATCCAAGTTGGCTTCTTGAACAAACTCAAGCAGTTGATCGAAGTCGTCTTCCGTCTCACCCGGGAAACCAACAATAAAGGTCGAACGCAAAGTCAGATCAGGACACATCTCACGCCAACGCTTAATGCGATCGAGCACCTTTTCTGTAGCCGCAGGTCGCTTCATCGCACGCAACACCGATTCACTTCCATGCTGCAATGGCATATCGAGATAAGGCAGAATCAATCCTTCTGCCATCATCGGAATTAAATCATCCACATGCGGATACGGATAAACATAGTGCATACGCACCCATGCCGGCAGCTGACCTAGTTCACGCGCCAAGGTGCGCAAGCGAGTATCAAGTGGCTTACCGTTAGCGATATCCATACGGTATTTAAGATCGACGCCATAAGCACTCGTATCTTGAGATACGACAAGTAATTCGCGCACACCTGACTCGACCAAGCGTTCGGCTTCTGTGAGCACCTCACCAATCGGACGACTGACCAAGTCGCCTCGCAAGCCAGGAATAATGCAAAAACTACAACGGTGATTGCAGCCTTCGGAGATCTTTAAATAGGCATAGTGTTTTGGTGTGAGCTTAATGCCCTGAGGCGGCACCAAACTAGTAAAAATATCATGTGGTGCAGGCTGATGCTTATGCACCGCTTGCATCACCTCCTCGTAAGCATGGGCACCGGTCACCTCTAACACTCGCGGGTGCGTTTCACGGATCTCGTCAGCACGCTTACCCAAACAACCGGTAACAATCACACGACCATTAGCATCAATCGCCTCGCCAATCGCATCCAGCGACTCTTCAACCGCTGCATCGATAAAACCGCAGGTATTCACAATGACCAAATCGGCATCTTCAAAGCTCGGCGAGAGGCTATACCCCTCGGCACGCAGCTGAGTCAGGATTCGCTCAGAATCCACTAAATTCTTAGGGCATCCCAAGCTCACAAAGCCAATTTTTGCGGTGTTTTGACCGGACATTTAGTAAAAGTCCTAATTTGTAACGAAAAATCCCGCGCAATGGTGCGCGAGGCGCTAGATAACTACAAGTTTTTAGTCATCTTTAGGCTCAAAAAAGACCTACTGAAATAGTCAAGAAATTCAGGATTTTCTGATTAATATCATTTACTTAGTGATCATAAAAAAAATATTTAGGCCATAAAAATGACCGTGTTGTGATTGTGACAATGGAATGACAGACTGCTTGCCGTGTTTAGGGACTGTCCCTAATACGACTCTAAAAATTGGAGAACTAGATGAAAGCAATGATCGGTAGCGCATTCGCCAAGATTTGTAACGATATCCCAGGCGTTTGCATTGTCCTTCAGACCTCACTAGCCATCGTAATCTCAGGTGTTCTCGGATACCTCTTCGTCACTCAAGAACTTATGAAATAAGACCTCAGTCGCTCAGGCTAGCCCACTGCTTACCTTGACTCCCCTCTCTCTACTCTTTAATGTCCGCGCCTCGTTCGAGGTGCCCTAGGTAATCTACCCAGGGTTAAACGGGAAGTTGGTGACATCCACCGGATTCAATCCAACACTGCCCCCGCAACGGTGATCACGTCTCGTACTTACATCAGCCACTGGATTTCGATCTGGGAAGGCGTAAGCACTTTATTCGCGTGTCAGTCCGGATACCGGCCCGAACTTAGTAGTTAAACCATGTTGCGGTGGGCAACCGGGTGAAGACATGCGGATATCTCATCGATAACTGCCTAGCCGTGCTTTGCCCAAAATCCACTGCGGATCAAAAGATGCGGGGATGCATCTAAGGGCAAAAAATGAAGACGCTAGTTTCTGCTGCGGTGTTTGCAGCATTGAGTTCATCTGTTGTCGCTGAGACAGTTATTTATATTGGTGGAACCGAGTACGGCATCAATGAGATTGCTAACAACACAGATACTCTCAGCTCTGAAGACTTATCAGCCTTAAATGCGAAAGACATTGGTCAGTTAATCCAAAGCACGACTAGTGCTGAAGTAACCCAAACAGGTGGTCCGGGCACGCTAGCCTCCATTTTTTTTAGAGGCACTGAAAGTGACCATACGACTTTTCTTATCAATGGCATAAGGACTAATGAAGGCTTCAATAACAGCGGTAGAGTTGAGCTTTTAAATCCACTACTGGCGGATGAAGTCAGTATTGTTAAGGGGTCATCATCGACACTTTTTGGCTCGACCATTGGCGGTGTTGTATCAATTGATACGAATCAAATTACTCCAGAAAAACTCCAAGGAGTCTCAAAACTCACATTAGGATCATATGGCTACAGTGAGTTTTTAGTTAAGAAAGCATTTCGAGGAGACGATTCAGCGGTCAGCATTGGTGCGGCATCAACTAAGACAGATGGCATCTATCCCACAACCTCTGCAACGCAAAAAGGTGCGCTAGAAAACCAAACTCTCGATTTAGCATTCCACAAAAATCTGGCATTTGGAAATCTTAAAATACAAGCATTTCACAACCAGGGCACCATTGGTTACTACTCAAGTAATTTAAGTAGCCCTGCTGAAAGTGACTTTAATATTACTGCCGCTTCAGCAACTGTCAGTGATGTCAATCATGCACTTGGAAAACTCAATGTCCAACTCAGTCACTTTGTATCTGAATACAACGAATCTGTTGATGAAGGCGCTAATGGTATCAATGACCATCATTATACCTACCGCACGAGCCTAGATATTCAAAACAAACTTAATATCAATAACTCACTAAAGTTATCTACGGGATTAATCTTTACTAATGAGGATCTTGACGCAGATGCTAGCTGGACAGTTTTCAAAGCCCATACATTTACAAAAGAAGCTTTTGGTCAATTACAAAAAACAAGCAACTCTAATGACGTAAAACTAGGCGTGCGAATTATTGATGACCAACACTTTGGAAATCATAAAACTTGGAATGCTTCATATACCCAAAAACTCACTAATCAAATGAGCATTGGTGCAGCAAGCTCAACAGGCTTTAAGACACCCACAGGCATTGAGCGTCTTGAGCCTAATTATGGCACTGTGGACCTAAAACCTGAAACTTCAAGAACAAACGAAATAACAACTACGCTTCTACCTAATAAAAATATTGAGCTCAAGCACTCTATCTACAAGACAAAAATTAAAGACTCATCAAGCGATAAACAAATCGATGGTCAGGAATTATCTATAAAAGGCTCAATCAATAATTGGGAATACAAAAGCATTCTCACCATCAAAGATCCAAGAAATAAAGATGGTAGCGCCTTACTCAAAAGAGCAAAAAAATCGGCATCGTTCAATGCTATCTATAATGGCCAGAACTATAGATTCTCTAATCAAATCTTATACAACGGAGAAACAACAGACACCTATGGAAGCGGCGATAAAAAAACCAGTTCTTACACTCTTTTCAATACAAATCTAGAATATGACCTAAGTGATAACATTGCACTAAACACTAAGATCGAAAACGTGTTCGACAAAGACTATGAAACTACCGATGGTTACAACACCCCCGGTCAGAGTTTCTACATTGGTTTGAAATACTCAGGTTTCTAATGCCCCGATTAACCAAAATCTACACACGCACAGGTGACGATGGCACGACCGGCTTAGCGGGCGGCGAACGTGTGCGTAAAGATTCTGCGCGCATTGAAGCGATGGGTGATATCGATGAGCTCAACTCGCTTATCGGTCTCATTCGCTCATTACCCGGCGAAGCTCAGGGTATCGATGAGATGCTCGAATCGATTCAGCACCGACTATTTGATATCGGCGGAGAGCTCGCCATGCCCGGCTACGAATTTGCCAAGCCCGAATGGACTAAGCGCCTAGAAAACTGGCTCGATCAGCTCAATGCCGATCTGCCCACACTCAAAGAATTCATCTTGCCCGGTGGCTCTCATCGCGGTGCAGCATGTCATCAAGCACGTGCAGTATGTCGCCGAGCGGAACGCGCCCTTATTCATCTCACCGACACAGACACGGTAAACTCTCACTCATTGATCTATTTAAATCGTTTGTCCGATCTCTTATTTGTCATCGCACGCACGTTGGTTTTGCGTGACGGCGGCAATGAAGTGACCTGGCAAAAAGGCATTGAGTAAATGAACAAATCACCAATAGTCGTCGTTGGTATCGGCGAGATGGGCAGCGTATTTGCCCGCGGCTTTATGCGCCTTGGCTATCCCATATATCCAGTTACCCGAGATACCGACATCAACGCACTCGCAAGCGAACTCCCTGACCCTCAACTCGTTCTCGTTGCCGTTGGTGAAGCCACACTACAAGACACACTGAAGAACATTCCTTCTCAATGGTCTGACACGTTAGCGCTTCTGCAAAACGAGTTACTACCTAAAGACTACGCACACATCGATAACCCCACGGTTATTTCAGTATGGTTTGAGAAGAAGAAAGGGCAAGACTCAAAACCACTGATTCCATCGCCGGCTTTTGGTCCTCAAGCTCAACTGCTTGTCGATGCACTCAACGCGCTAGACATACCTGCTCGTTCCGTTGCTTCAGCTGAGGCAATGAACTTTGAGCTAGTGGTTAAGAATGTTTACATCGTGACCACCAATATCGCCGGTCTTCGCGTGGGAGGTGATGTCGGCTCACTTTGGAAAGATTATGAAATGTTCGCGCGCGATGTTGCAAACGATGTCATTGATATCCAAGAAGCACTCACCGAGCAAGCCTACGATCGTGATGCACTGATCGCTGCCATGCTCGAAGCCTTCGAAGGTGACCTTGAGCACAAATGCATGGGGCGTAGCGCACCTGCTCGATTAGCGCGCGCAATTGCACATGCCGATAACTTTGGTTTAAGCACACCCACATTACGCGCTATCGCACAGGAGACTCAATCATGAGTCAGTTACGAGAAATCATTCCGGGTTCTGCCGTCACCCTGCACTTCTCACTCTCGCTGCCGGATGGCACCCCTGCGATATCTACCTTTGATGACGAGCCGCTGAGCTTTTACATGGGTGACAAAACCTTTCAGCCATCGATGGAGATCGCGCTGTATGGTTTAAAGGCCGGTGATGAGCAAACACTAACCCTAACCACCAACCAAGCCTATGGCGAGCCAGACCCATCGTTAGTACAAGAGATGCCATTGAGCGACTTTACGGATGCTAATCCAGAGCTCGATCAGATCATGACCTTCTCACTACCTGATGGCGAAGAAACCATGGGCGTCATTCGTGAGATCACCGACACCCATGCCATGGTCGACTTCAATCATCCATTGGCAGGTCACGAAGTGGTTTTCACTGTAAAGATTTTGGATGTAGGCTTACCTGACCCGACCATGATTCAGGACTCAATCGAGAACTAAGATGCAAGTTGTACTCGCCAACCCACGTGGATTTTGCGCCGGCGTCGACCGCGCAATTGAGATTGTCGAGCGTGCGCTCGATATCTTTGGCTCACCCATCTATGTGCGGCACGAAGTGGTACATAACAAATTTGTGGTCGATGGCTTACGTGATCGCGGCGCTGTGTTTGTTGATGAGCTCAACGAAGTACCCGATGGCAATACCGTTATCTTTAGCGCACATGGCGTTTCACAAGCGGTACGCCAAGAAGCTGCTGCACGCGACCTTCGCGTTTTTGATGCCACCTGCCCCTTGGTAACCAAAGTTCACTTAGAAGTCGGTCGTCACTGTAAAGCGGGTGATGAAGTCATTTTGATTGGTCACAAAGGTCACCCAGAAGTGGAAGGCACCATGGGTCAGTATCAGTGTAATGATCCCGGCACCGGCATCTATCTTGTCGAAACGCCCGACGACGTAAAGAACCTTACCGTTAACAACCCAGCTGCTTTATCGTTTGTGACTCAAACCACCTTATCCATGGATGACACTGAAACGGTTATTGACGCGTTACGTGAAAAATTTCCTGCGATCAAAGGCCCGAAAAAAGATGACATTTGTTATGCCACACAAAATCGCCAGGATGCGGTTAAGCGTTTATCACAAGACTGCGAAGTGGTTTTAGTGGTTGGCTCACCTAACAGCTCCAACTCAAATCGCTTGCGCGAGATCGCCGAGAAAGAAGGCCGCAAAGGCTACCTCATCGACGGCCCCGAAGACATGAAGCAAGCGTGGTTTGATGGCGTTACGAAAGTTGGCGTCACTGCCGGCGCATCTGCACCGGAGATACTCGTTGAGTCCGTGATCTATCAACTCGAAGGCTGGGGCGTTAACTCAGTCACCAACGATGGTGGTGAACCTGAGAATGTGGTGTTTTCTTTACCTAAAGAACTTATTAGCAACCTGTAAGCCATATTAATTTAGGCGCTTATCCGCAAGGCTTTAGTTAACGTTCAGGTGTTAAACTGCCCTTAATCGCAGTTCCGTAGTACAGGTGTCATGTCTGATAGCACTCTCATCGTCGGTGGCGGCATCATCGGCATGATGACCGCGCGGGAGCTTCATGCTGCCGGCCACGACGTCACACTCATCGAGCGCCAAGCTCTTGGCAAAGAGTCAAGCTGGGCCGGTGGTGGCATCTTGTCGCCGTTATTTCCTTGGCGTTATCTCGACAGCATCACCCGATTAGCCAGTTGGTCGCAGGCGAACTATCCCGAGCTTTGCGAAAAACTACATCACGATAGCGGCATCGATCCGCAGTTCACCCAGAGCGGTATGTTGATGGTCGCCCCCGAAGAGATCGCTACCGCAACCGATTGGGCCGAACAACATCAACGCGAGCTCCATCTGATCAATCGTAGCGAATACGCCAAGCTCGAACCCCAAGCGGCACAACAACATGACAACGCCCTGTGGATGCCGAGCGTTGGACAGGTGCGCAACCCGCGCTTAGCGCAATCACTCGCGGCAGATATTCAACGTCGAGGCGTGACCATCCACACCGATAGCCCAACCACCGAGTTACTGATCGAACAAGATCGTTGTGTTGGGGTGAAAACCGCCACACAGACATTTCATGCCGATCATGTGGTGATCGCTGCTGGCGCTTGGAGCGGTCAGTTACTTGCCGAACAAACTCTTAGCCCCACAGTGCGACCGATTCGCGGACAAATGATTTTGTTTAAAACCGAGCCCGGAACACTCACTCGCATCATGCTCGAAGCTCAGCGTTACCTAATTCCACGACGCGATGGTCATGTACTGTTTGGCAGCAGCATGGAAGATGTTGGTTTTGATAAATCCACCACGCAAGCAATGCATGATGAATTATTCGAGATTGTCACCGAGCGCTTCCCTGTCTTAAAAAATGCGCCACCGGTGAAACATTGGTCCGGTTTACGCCCTAGCTCTCCGGCGGGCGTGCCCTACATCGCGCAGCATCCCGAGATCAAGCAACTCTATATAAACGCAGGGCAATTTCGGAACGGCGTTGTGCTCGGCGCCGCCTCAGCTCGCTTGATGAGCGATGTCATATTGCAGCGCACACCCATCGTCGATCCCAAACCATACGACTGGACAACCCCTCGCGGGTAATACTGCGTGCTAGGATTCCTTCCTCTGAAACAGGTGGTGTTGTGTCTGAATTATTTGTTCAACGTTTAACGGTTCTCGATTTTTCCTATCTGGATGTCGAGCGCGGCTTAGTCGGCGAAAGCTGGCAAGCGGATATCGTGCTGCAAGGCGACCTCGATGCTCAGGGTATGGTGCTTGATTTTGGTGATGTGAAAAAAATCACCAAGAAACTGATCGACGAACAGTTTGACCATAAACTGCTTGTGCCTGAAAGCTCTACCGCTTTTCAACAAGCCAGCGAATGCCTCACCTTTACCTTAAATGATGGTAAAAAAATTATTCACTGCGGCCCCGACGATGCGGTGACGTTGATTCACGCTGATACGATCACACCTGAGACGGTTAGCCGCCAAATCATCGATACGCTCATGCCCTTAATGCCGATCAACGTGTTATCCATTCAGATTCATTTGTGGCCAGAAAAAATCAGCGGTGCGTTTTATCACTACAGTCACGGCTTAAAGTTGCATTGTGGTAACTGCCAACGTATTGCGCACGGTCATCGCTCGCGTATCGAGATACTGCGTAACGGAGAGCGTGATAATGAACTTGAAGCACACTGGGCAACGCGTTGGCGCGATATTTATATTGGTACGCGCGAAGATCTGATTGACGAAACCGATGGCGACTACCGTTTTGCTTATACCAGCGCACAAGGCGCGTTCGCGCTGCAGCTACCCAAGACAGATTGTTATTTGATTGATACCGAATCCACGGTTGAAAACATCGCGCAACATTTAGCGGATGCCCTAAAACACGAACACCCAGAAGATGACTTCCAGGTGCGCGCATTTGAAGGGGTCGATAAGGGCGCGATCGGTCGCGCTTAACCTACTTTTACATATCGTCGAAGCCAGCTTTACGGAACCACTCACGCGCTTTCTCTTCATCGCGCTCAACACCGTTACCTTCGCGGTACATCATACCGATGGTGGTCATTGCACCTAGGAAGCCTTGATCAGCGGCTTTTAAAAACCACTCGATCGCTTTCTCGGCATTCTTTTCAACACACTCACCTTGCATATACATAAAGCCCAAACCGTGTTGTGCCAAGCCCATACCAGCTTCTGCTGCTGACTTCATATATTTAAAGGCAAGCAGTTCGTTCTCGACCATGCCCAAACCATTCTGCGCCATGATGGCCATGCGGTATTGTGCTTCTGGATGTCCGTTATCCGCCAAGGGACCTAACAAGCTGGTGGCGGTGCCAAAGTGTTTTGCTTCGAAAGCCGCAATACCACTGCTCAAGTCCATATCTAAAACACCATTCTCTTCGCTCATTGCTCTGTTCCTTTTGTTGGGCGAT
>CBFHYJ010000048.1:0-12314 GCA_965659945.1 Sedimenticolaceae bacterium
CAATGTAGCTGTGGCCAACTACCCAACCTACGTCAGAAGCTGCCCAGTAAACATCACCCGGCTCAACGTTGTAGATACCTTTCATGGTCCAGTGCATCGCAACCGCGTGGCCACCGTTATCACGCACTACACCTTTAGGCTGACCTGTTGTACCTGAGGTATATAAAATATAGAGCGGATCAGTTGCATCAACTGGCACACACTCAGTTGGCTCTGCAGATTCAACTGCAGTCATCCAATCAATGTCGCGACCTTCGATTAATGTCGCTTCCGCTTGCGGACGCGCATAAATCACACAGCTTGAAGGTTTGTGAGTTGAAAGCTCGATCGCCTCATCAAGCAAAGGCTTGTACTCAACAACACGGGTTGGCTCGATACCGCAAGACGCACTCACGATCGTTTTAGGCTGTGCATCATTGATACGTGTCGCCAATTCATTAGCCGCAAAACCACCAAATACAACCGAGTGAATTGCACCTAAGCGCGCACAAGCGAGCATTGCGATAGCCGCTTCTGGAATCATTGGCATGTAAACTAAGACGCGATCACCTTTCTCAACACCTTGAGATCGCAGCACACCAGCAAACTTGGCGACTGTGTCACGCAATTCACTGTAGGTATACGTCTTTGCATTTCCCGTAACTGGCGAATCGTAGATCAGCGCATTGCGATCACCATGACCCGCTTCGACATGACGATCCAACGCGTTATGACAGGTATTGAACTTGCCACCAACAAACCAGCGCGGAACCGGCTTTGCATCCATGTCCAAAATCTTGTCAGCCGGCTTTAACCACTCGAGATGACTCGCCGCTTCGCCCCAAAAGGCTTCTGGGTCATTGATGGATTGCTGATAAAGTTCTTGATAGGTCGACATGGTTATCTCCCGTGATGTTTGTTGATGACTACAATTTAATTGTCGACAATTTTAGCGGCTAAACGCGCTTTTATTTGGTTTATACCCATTTAATCTTTCAATATTGTCAACAATATTAGAATTTGCTGATAAAAAAATGGTCCGAATCCCGTGGGAGACGAACCATTTTTCTTTAGACTTTTTAAGCGTTTATGACTTCTCAGCCAAATGCAGCCAAGTATCAATGACCGTATCCGGGTTCAACGAAACGCTCTCGATACCCTGATCCAATAACCATTTGGCCAAATCTGGATGATCCGATGGACCCTGACCACAAATACCGATGTACTTGTTGGCTTTACGCGCCGCCTGAATGGCCATCGACAACATCTTTAATACCGCAGGGTTACGCTCATCGAAGCTGTGTGCAATCAATGCCGAGTCACGGTCAAGACCAAGAGTCAGCTGCGTCATATCGTTCGAGCCAATTGAGAAACCATCGAAGTACTCAAGAAACTCATCGGCAAGCACTGCATTCGATGGCAACTCGCACATCATGATGACCTTCAGACCATTCTCACCACGTTTCAGACCGTTCTTGGCTAACAGTTCGATAACCTGCTGTGCTTCATCCAAAGTACGTACAAATGGAATCATCACCTGAAGATTGGTCAGTCCCATCGTTTCGCGAACGAAACGAATCGCTTCACACTCCATCTCAAAACATTCACGGAAGCTGTCAGAGATATAACGCGATGCACCACGGAAACCAATCATTGGGTTTTCTTCTTCTGGCTCGTACAAGGTACCGCCGATCAAGTTTGCATATTCATTCGACTTAAAATCAGACATACGCAAAATGACAGGACCTGGCGCAAATGCCGCTGCCAGAGTAGAAACACCTTCAATTACTCGCTTAACAAAGTAATCGCGTGGCGCGCCGTATGCTTCAATACGCTTACCAATAGTTGCCTTAAGATCATCATCTGTTAGCTTATCGAAGTCCAACAACGCTTTAGGGTGAACACCCACCATGTTGTTAATCACAAATTCCAAACGCGCCAAACCAACACCCGCATTCGGGATTTGAGCGAAGCTAAAGGCACGCTCTGGGTTGCCCACGTTCATCATTATCTTCAGAGGTACATCAGGCATGCTATCGAGCTCAACGCGGTTGATCTCGAAAGGAATCTCGCCTTCATAAACGAAACCGGTATCACCTTCAGCACAAGATACTGTGACAGGCGCACCATCGGTTACGGTTTCAGTGACATCTCCACAACCCACAACGGCTGGCACACCCAACTCGCGTGCAATGATTGCTGCGTGACAGGTACGACCACCACGATTGGTCACAATCGCTGCGGCACGTTTCATGATCGGCTCCCAGTCTGGGTCGGTCATGTCGGTAATCAAAACGTCACCTGGTTGAATCTTATCCATGTCATCCAAGCTGTAGATGATCTTGGCAACACCTGAACCAATGCGCGCACCGATTGAACGACCTTCTGAAAGCACCTTGCCAGTACCTTTCAACGCATAGCGCTCAAGGACATTACCGGTGCGACTTTGAACTGTTTCTGGACGTGCTTGAACGATGTAAAGCTGACCATCACCACCATCAAGTGCCCACTCAATATCCATAGGGCGCTCGTAGTGTTTCTCAATCGCCACCGCCTGACGCGACAACTCTTCCACTTGTTCATCGGTAATACAGAATAAGCCACGATGCGCTTCATCGACATTCACAATCTCAACCGGCTTTGGACCACCGTTTGAGTAAATCATTTTAATCGCTTTACCACCGACATTACGACGCAGCACCGCTGGCTTGCCCGCAGCTAAGGTTGGCTTATGAATATAAAATTCATCTGGGTTAACTGCACCCTGCACCACCATCTCACCAAGACCGTAACTACCGGTAACAAACACGGCATCACGGAAACCACTTTCAGTATCAAGGGTAAACATAACGCCACTGGCACCAATATCAGAACGAATCATCTTCTGTACGCCAGCTGATAGTGCCACCAACGAATGATCAAACCCTTGGTGAACGCGATAAGCGATCGCGCGATCGTTGAATAACGAGGCAAATACCTCATGCACACATTCTTTTATGTGCGCCAAACCTTTTACATTAAGAACCGTTTCTTGCTGACCCGCGAAAGATGCATCGGGTAAGTCTTCTGCGGTCGCCGATGAGCGAACTGCCCAGCTAACGTCAGTGCCGTATTCTTTTTCAAGTTCTGCGTAAGCTGATTCCAGTGCTGACTCAAACGCTGGTGGAAATGGTGTATCCATAACCCAACCACGAATTTGCGCACCCACTTCAGCGAGACGCTTTACATCATCAACATCAAGTTCATCTAACGCTTTATTTATACGAGAAGCCAAACCCTTGTGCGCTAAAAACTCACGATACGCGTGAGCTGTTGTCGCAAAACCACCTGGCACTTTGACCTGACCATCCATTGTTAGGTTGCGAATCATTTCACCGAGAGAAGCGTTCTTACCACCTACTCGATCAACATCGCTCATTTGCACTTCGTGCAAACCCAGTATGTATTCGTTCATCCTTTTCCTCGAAGCATTTAGGTTAAGACAATCAGCATTGTCGACAATTGGAGTGTATGGGCAAAGAAGGTTAAACCATAGAGGTCTACCCCCGAGAAATTTCAATACTTAAAAGAAATCAAGCTTATGTAATCAAACGCTAATTAACTAATACGATTCAGTCCGTACAACGCTGCCACTCTATAGGCTTCGGCCATGGTGGGGTAATTGAAGGTCGTCTCAGCAAAATATTTCACTGTATTTGCCTCTCCCTGTTGCGACATGATGGCCTGACCGATGTGCACAATTTCAGACGCCTGCGCACCAAAACAATGAATACCCAACAGCTCTAGCGTATCTCGGTGGAACAGCAGCTTTAGCATGCCGACCTTTCTGTTCTGGATTTGTGCACGAGAGAGATTCTTAAACTCAGCACGCCCCACTTCGTAAGGGATATTCTTTTCAGTGAGCTCCGCTTCGGTCATGCCAATCGAGCTGATCTCTGGGTTGGTGTAGATACCGTTGGGAACATCATCAATCAGTCGCCAATCAGATTTTCCATTAGAAATTATTTGTCCGACAAAGCGTCCTTGATCATAAGAAGCACTCGCTAAGGCAGGCGGTCCTGCCACATCACCCACTGCAAAGATATGTGGATACTTAGTTTGGAACTGCTCGTTCACATCAAATTGGCCGCGTGAGTTAACCGCTAGGCCAATCGCAACAAGATTAAGATTCTCAGTGTTGCCGCTTCGACCATTGGCCCAAAACAACAAATCCGATTGCAGCTCTTTGCCCGATTTAAGCTTAAGCGTGACCGAACCCGGATGTTCCTCAACCGAATCAAACTGCTCGTTATGCATGATCACCACACCCTGATCACGTAAGTGATAGCTTAAGGCATCAGTAATCTCGTCATCTAAAAACGACAGAAGACGATCTCGCGTATCAACCAAATTTACCTTTACATCGAGATTGGCAAAGATCGACGCATACTCACAACCAATAACACCAGCACCATAAATGGTGACGCGACGTGGTGTACGTTGCAGCTCTAGAACCGTGTCACTATCGACAACACAAGGGTGATCAAAATTGACTTCAGATGGGCGGTAAGGACGAGAGCCTGTCGCAATAATAATGTGATCAGCTTTAAGCTCTAACTGCTCATCATCATGACCCTTTACACCTACTGTATGCTCATCGAGAAAATAGCCCTCGCCGCTGAAGACCTCAACATTGTTTCGCGAATAAAAACGCTCACGCATAGTGACGTGTTTCTCAATGACACGATTAGAGCTACGCAATAAATCAGGCCAAGAGATATCCATTCGATTAATGCATTTCTCAAACAAAGGGTTCTGACGATACTCAGCTACCATCTGTATAGAGTGACGCAACGCTTTGCTCGGAATGGTGCCCTTATGAGTACAGTTACCGCCAAGCTGAGGAAAAGATTCGATAATTGCGACACGCTTATCCTGCTTAGCTAGCTGCATTGCTGCACCTTCGCCACCAGGTCCTGATCCGATAACAATCACATCAAAAGACTGTGCCACTTATTCTCTCCTGAAATAAAAAAGCGATAACTCATTTTTATCAGCCGTTACTATAGAGGCATCAGTAAGCATGACAGTATTTGCATCATCAATGACAAACGACTTCTTTTCTCCCGATATCCGCCTTGAAGAGCTACAAATCGATGATCAAATCACCTTGAATGATCATTTAGAGCACGAGATTGTCGACTTGATTGAACACTGGACAGTCGAGCACCCATCAGGTCGAACCCTTTTGATCCATTTTGCACCCGCATCGGATACCAGCAAAGGCCAGTTCCCGATCGTGGCCAAAACCGCACTCGCTCTCAAAAAAGCTAACACCCTTAAACACTGCATCCCCCTACTACAGCACTTCAGCTTTTACATGGTTAAAGCCTAATTATTCGCTAGACGTGTTCTGTTTTTGTTCTATAATGTAGAACATATTGAGAACTCGATCCCATGGAGCACGCCATGTCACAGCCGAAACTCACCCGCCGTCAGCAGGAAATCTACGATTACCTCAAAGACAATTTGCCTGACATGCCACATCCACCAACACTGGATGAACTCTGTACAGCACTTGGGTTGAAGTCACGAGGCTCTTTGCACAAACAACTGCATGCCTTGATCGAAGCCGGCCTGATCGAGCCCATGAATAATTTACGCCGTGGAGTTCGCCTGACCACAAGTGAAGAAAGTACGGTTGAGCTTGAACCGAGCTTTGCAGCAAATGAGGAAGATGAGCTGCCCTTTTATGGTCGTGTCGCAGCGGGTCAACCGATCTCCGCAATTGCCGGTCACGAAACCATGACTGTACCACCTGCACTGCGCTCATCAAGCCCATGTTATGTACTTGAGGTAAAAGGTGACTCAATGATTGAGGAAGGCATCTTTGATGGCGATTGGGTTGTCATTGAGCAACGTGTTACTGCCCATAATGGCGAAATTATCGTCGCTCTGGTTGATGATGAGGATGCAACGCTCAAACGCTTTGAGAAAAATGGTGCTGAAATCATCCTGCATCCTGCGAATAGCAGCATGTCACCCATGCACTACCCCGCAGAGATGGTTCAAGTTCAAGGTGTTCTTGTCGGGCAGATGCGTCGCTACCACTAAGCCATTGCAATCATGACGGCGCGCATAGGTGATGGATAGCCTTCCACTGTCTTAAGTGGATCATTTGGATCCAAAAAGTCACTCAGCGAATCAAACGACATCCATTCTGTAGTGCGCTGCTCATCGGTTGTTGTGATGTTCACATCAACGCAGCGAACATCCTTAAAGCCTGCCCGCTGCATATATAACGTTAATTGCTCAACACTTGGTATAAACCAAACATTACGCATTTGCGCATAACGATCCTCAGGGATCAAACAGGCTTGCGCATCTCCTTCAATCACCAGAGTCTCTAGGACAAGCTCGCCGCCCGGCTTTAAGGTTTTCTTGAGGGATTGTAGAAAGTCGATAGGTGATCGACGGTGATACAAAACACCCATTGAAAACACCGTATCAAAAGACTCCAGTCCATCCGGCACCGCTTCAAAGCCAATCGGGATCATCAGAGTGTTGTTTGCAAGATCAGTACGACCTACATCAGCAATCAGCTTTTTCACTACATGAAACTGCACAGTAAATAGCGGGCTGGGATCAATACCCACCACAAGGGCTGGATCTTCTTGTCGCATTCGCCAACAGTGATAACCATTACCACAACCCACATCTAAGACTTTGCGATGCTTTAGCGATTGCATGTGCGGCAAGACACGATCCCACTTCCAATCAGAACGCCACTCTGTATTGATAGCAGTATCACCCAATTGAAACGGTCCTTTACGCCATGGTCGCAAACCTTCTAAGGCTGATCGAAGTTTTGATTGCTCGTCAGGTGAAAGCTTGGCGTTGACTGTAATTGGCCCTACAGACAGATCAACGTCGCCGGATTGAATCGCTGGTAGCCCATTAATTGCTGACTGCCATCGAGCCAAATCGCCATGGGGATTCTCGCGCTGATACGTAAGAATTGGCGCTAAGTGATCTGCCCACTGATTCAGCTCAAACTCGCGCAGCACGGCTAGTGTGTTTTCAATATCGATCACACGCGCGCAACCATGGAAACGAAGTTAAAACACTGGAACCAACAATCTACCGACGTAAAGCCAACCTCCTTTAGACGCTGCGTATGGGTACTCAGCTTTTCAGGCAATAAAACATTTTCCAGAGCAGAACGTTTTTGACTCACTTCCAACTCAGAATAACCTTGTGATCGCTTAAAGGCATGATGCATTTCAATTAAACGCTCATCTTCTTCTGGTGTTTCAGCCTGTATTTTTTCAGACAAGATCAAGATACCGCCAGGTTGTAAACCTTTCGCAATTTTCTCAAGTAGCTCCGCACGTTCCTCGCGCGGCAAAAATTGCAGTGTGAAATTAAGCACTACTAACGACGCATTCTGGATATCGACTTCGCGAATATCACTGAGTTGAAAGTAAATGCGGCTAGCATTTAGGGATGAGTTAGCGGTGGCTTTATCCAACATCGCTTGTGAATTATCTACCGCGATGATCCGACAATCCTTATCACCCAAGCCATTGGCCATAGCATTAGCTGAAGCACCTAACGAACAACCCAAGTCGTAAAGATGCGTATTTGGTTGAGCATGCAACTCGGTCAAGATGGCGATCATATTGATGATAGCGGCATAGCCAGGCACCGAGCGCTGGATCATATCTGGAAAGACATTCGCGACCGAGGCATCAAAAACAAAATCACCTAGCGTGAGCTGAGGTGATTGGTAAATAGTGTCGGTTTTGCTAGATGAATCAGTCAAACTCAGACTCTTGATAATCAAAGGTGAGCTCTTCATCTTTTTTAATATTGCGGCGAGCGTAGAGATCAAATTCCTCGAACTCACAATTACCAGGCACTGAATGATTTAAAAAGCGCAACAGGTTGCGGCCTGATCTACCCACTGCTGATTCTTCAGTCTCACCCTCATACACCCATAAAACATACATACCGTTACGCTTCGCCTCGGGCCCCCAGTAGGTGCCAATGTACTCACCTTTCTTAATGGCTTTTTTGGCAAACAAACCGGTGCCATGAATAGCGGACTTTTTTGAATAGACCCAATCGGTCAATTGAGAATTTAAAACGCGGGCTAGATCATACATTCAGATCTCCTAAAATCTTAGAGTGGAAGTATACGGAGAGTGAATAAGAGTTAAAGATGATTAAGAGACGGAACAAGTGCCTTTGTATACTGACATCACAGATTTCAGTTCGACTAAGACCTCTGCTCGCTGACCTTCATCAAGTCCCTCTGCTTCAGGGATTGCTTTACCTGCTTCAAGTGCTTCGATATCACTCCATACCGAGCTACAACCTTTTTGACAGACTTGCTCAATACAATGATCAACTGAATATGTTTGCGCCATATTCCCGATACCTAATCGTTAACGGATTTGTGTTTAGCCAAACTTCGGCAGCTATTTATATTAGCTTACCCTAATATTCATTTAATTTCACCTCTTACATACTATCTGCATATTGAATGTAAATAGTTCTTGTTTTGTTCTCTAAAATAACTATAATAGAGAACATAAAGAAAACATTGAAGAGGAGAATTCAATGAATACAACAACTTATGTAATGCGTGACCAAGTGAAAAATGTTGTCCCATTGATGATGACACTTGATCCTAAAGGCGAAAATAAGCCCAATCGCATGACTGAACTAGTCACCGTGGCCTGCTTGGCGATTGGCTACCTCACCATTATGACCCTCGTTGCCTGAACTCCCGCAAACTGGCCGCTGGAGAGCGGTCTTGGACGAAATCCAACAACGCTAACCGTGGCGTTGTTGGATTCCCCCTTCTCGTTATACTCCTCAAAATAATAAAAATTCACTGAGGAGGCCGGGCATGCAATCGGATGCCTTTAGTACATTTAATCGCTGGCTGCTATTTATTGGTGTCCTTATCGCAGGACTTGCCCTAGCGCATCATTACGATCTGATACTGACACTTATCCAAAGTGATGCTAGCTATCTCTCTGTCGCTATTCTTGCCTTTTTCTTCGCAGCAACGCTGCACGTTGGATGGCTTTCTTGGCAATTAGGTAAAGAAGTCAACAAAACCGCACAACTCACAAAGTCTGCTCGTGAAAGTGATTCTTTGTTTGAATCAGCCAAAGGACAAGTTCATTTCGCTAACGAGCCAATAGAGTCATCTGTTGCAAAAGAACACCTCACCCTGATCGCTGAAAAAGTTATCACGAGCGGTGCTCTAACAGGTCATGAAGCTCTACTCGATCGATTAGATAACAAACTCCGTCGCGGACATGAAACTGGCTGGTTTATCGCTGACCTTTTAGTACGCTTAGGTCTCCTTGGAACCGTGATTGGCTTCATCTTGATGCTCGGATCTTTATCCACTGTCAGCAGCATCGATCTTCAAGCACTTCAACAGTTACTGACACGCATGACAGAAGGTATGCAGATCGCACTTTACACTACGTTATCAGGCCTAACTGCCGGTATCCTGCTGAGCTTTCAGTATCAATTACTCGATCAAGGTACAAATCGCCTTCTGGCCGACATTATCGAGTTATCCGAGGTTCACGTCCTTCGTCACTTTAAAGCCTTGCGTGAGATCAATCAGTGAGACGTAGTCGTTTTATCCAACGCCGCATAGGATCAGATCCGTTTGTTGATCTGCTCTTTAATGCACTATTGGGTTTTACCTTTCTGTTTTTGATTGCCCTAATGTTTATTAATCCACAGGCACGCAAGGGGCGTATTGACCTAAAAGCGGAATACATAATTTCTGTTACTTGGCCTGACCAACTCGCGGATGATATTGATCTCTGGGTTCAGGATCCTCTTGGCGAAACAGCGTCCTACTTACGCAAAGATGCCGGCTGGCTTCACCTTGATCGTGATGACCGTGGAGAGATCAATGACACTATCATCGTCGATGGTAAACAAGTGATTTATCCCATCAACCAAGAAGTGGTCACCATTCGGGGCATTATCAACGGTGAGTACACCGTCAACCTATATTACTACACAAAAAAGTCAAAGGAGCCATTTGAGGCCCTTGTCAAAGTTGAACGTGTCAATCCAACACTACAAACGGCGTTTGTTAAAAAAGTCACCATGACCAATCAAGACCAAGAAACAACTGTCGTTCGTTTTTCTTTGGACCAACAAGGCAATCTCAGTGATGTGAACGATTTACCCGTCACACTCACGCCTTATAACCTAGAACCTAATTACGACAACTTAGAGAACCCTTATGGATAAGCTGTGGCTGATTCTACAAATCAGTTTATATGTCATTCCTTTGATACTGGTTGGATTGTGGCTAAGCAAAGGCAGTCTGACCCAACGCAGTAAAACCCTTATATTGATCGGCTTACCACTACTGTATGTCGCGCATTACATTTCCACAAACGCGTTAACGGGATGGCCAAGCACATCCAGCATACCGGAAGACTTCACGCTGATTAGTCATCACATTGATGAGCCTGACAAACAGAAAGGTAACGAAGGTCGCATCTACCTTTGGGTCAATCAAGATGACAATCTTGTACCACGCAGCTTTGAGCTTGCTTACGATAAAGAACTACATCAGAAGCTTGTTGATACTCAATCCATTCGCACCGATGGCCAACAAGTCCAAGGCCGTCAAACTGCTACATCCAGTTCTTCATCAAATAAATCAACAGGCAACGCCACGCTATCTTTCTCAGAAAAGAAAAAGCAAGCACCACCTGCCAAAGCATCCTCTAATCGATAGGCACAAAAAAGCCGACACACGTCGGCTGATTTGCTGAACATCATCTTATGAACGCTTAACCCTCTGGGTCATATTTTGCGTTCACTCGCTCACGAAGTTCTTTACCTGGCTTAAAGTGTGGAACGTACTTACCACTCAACGCTACAGAATCACCGGTCTTAGGGTTGCGACCCATACGCGGTGGACGGTAGTGCAAAGAGAAGCTGCCAAAACCACGAATCTCGATACGATCACCAGTAGATAAGGCATGACTCATTTGCTCAATCATACATTTTACTGCTAGCTCGACATCGCGATAAGCCAAATGGCTTTGCTCACGAGCAATGACTTCTATCAATTCAGATTTGGTCATTTAATATTCCGTTTAAGCAGCCACTAAACCGAAGTTTAGTGGCTAATGAGGATTACTTATCCATTTGCTCTTTCAACAGGTCTGCCATTGAGGTAGTACCTGCTGAAGCTGCATCGCTGTTGTACGCAGCGATAGCTGACTTCTCATCGTCGAAGTCTTTCGCTTTAATAGACAAACTAATGGTGCGGTTCTTACGATCAACGCCAACAAACTTAGCTTCGATCTCATCACCCTCTTTCAACACGCTGCGTGCATCATCAACACGGTCGCGCGCTAAGTCTGAAGAACGGATGTAACCTTCAACACCATCATCAGAAAGAGTAACAACTGCGCCTTTAGCATCAACTTCAGCTACGGTGCCTTTAACGATAGAGCCTTTCTCATTCAACGCAATGAAGTTACCAAACGGATCCGAATCCATTTGCTTCAAGCCGAGAGAGATTCGCTCGCGCTCTGGATCAACTGCCAATACAACAGTCTCAAGCTCGTCACCTTTCTTGAAGTTACGAATAGCATCGTCGCCTTCGCCTTCCCAAGTGATGTCTGACAAGTGAACCAAGCCATCAATACCACCATCAAGACCGATAAAGATACCGAAGTCAGTAATTGACTTGATAGTACCGGTGACTTGATCGCCCTTCTTGAACTTCTCACCGAAGTCTTCCCATGGATTGTTCTGACATTGCTTCATGCCGAGAGAGATACGACGACGCTCTTCGTCGATATCCAACACAACCACTTCAACTTCGTCGCCCAAGTTAACAACTTTGCTTGGGTGTACGTTCTTGTTAGTCCAATCCATTTCAGAAACGTGAACCAAACCTTCAACGCCATCTTCGATTTCAACGAAGGCGCCGTAGTCTGCGATGTTGGTAATCTTACCGAACAAGCGCTGACCTTCTGGGTAACGACGAGTGATGTTAGCCCATGGATCTTCACCCATTTGCTTCAGACCAAGTGATACGCGGTTCTTGTCGCGATCAAACTTCAAGATCTTCACATCAACTTCATCACCAATCTCTACAACTTCAGATGGGTGCTTAACACGCTTCCAAGCCATGTCAGTGATGTGCAATAGACCATCGATACCACCGAGATCTACGAACGCACCGTAGTCAGTCAAGTTCTTAACAACGCCCTTAACTTCTTGGCCTTCAACCAAGTTCTCAAGCAACTTATCACGCTCTTCGCTGTACTCTTGTTCAACAA
>CBFHYJ010000049.1:0-12109 GCA_965659945.1 Sedimenticolaceae bacterium
GCTAGTGTTAAGCAGTTCTCGACAGCGGACAATCAACAGGGTTTGTTTAAATGGGTCGCTATTCTGACCGGTTCCAAGAACACACTTAAGGGTGTTGGCTTCTTCCTTGGCGCCGGTTTGCTTGAATGGCTAGGCTTTAGAGAGGCTTTGTATGCGCTCGCGGGTAGCTTGGCGATGGTGATGTTGATCACTGTGCTGCTCTTGCCTAACGAGGTTGGCAAGATGAAGGCGAAGCCGAAGTTCACCCAGGTCTTTTCGCAAATCCCTTCGATCAACTGGCTTGCAAGTGCGCGATTCTTTTTGTTTGGTGCAAGGGATGTCTGGTTTGTGGTTGGCTTGCCGGTATATTTGTATGAGGTGCTTAAGTGGCCATTTAGCCAAGTGGGCGCCTTCTTGGCGTTATGGGTCATTGCCTATGGGCTTCTGCAAGCCTCGGCACCTAAGCTGCTTAAACATCGTTTTGCTGGTGCTGAATCAGGTGGTCTTGCAACTACATGGGCGTTATTGCTAACAGTGATTACGGCTTTACTGCCGGTGGCGTTAGCTTCAACAGAATCGCCGATGTGGGTACTGATTATTGGTCTAGCGATCTTTGGTGTGATGTTTGCTATGAACTCGGCGATTCATTCGTATTTGATCTTGGCGTATTCGGATGCGGATAAGGTCGCGATGAATGTCGGTTTTTATTACATGGCCAATGCGGGTGGTCGATTAGCCGGAACGGTCTTATCGGGTGTTATGTATCAACTGTATGGTCTTGAGGGCTGTTTATGGGCAGCGGTAGCCTTTCTTTTTATGGCGACCTTGTTATCGCTCAAGCTGCCTCGTAAAGCCCTTCAAACCGCTTCAGGAAGTTAATTCCTGCCGATACGCGCTTCTAAGATAGGAGGGCGTTATGCCAACAAAACTTCAAACTGGTTTTACACTCGTTGAGCTCATTATCGTTGTAGAGATTATCTCGATTTTGGCGAGCATCGCGATTCCGGCTTATAACGGTTATGTCGAAACATCTAAAAGATCAGATGGGCAGGCATCATTGATGGCGTTGGCTATTGGTCAAGAGAAATACCGAGCCCAATGTCCTTCATACGCACAAAATTTTGGTTCGGCGATAAATTGCGATACATCAAGTTTGAATTTTTCGTCATCGTCAGACGGGGATTATTACACCTTGGTAATTGTTGCTGGTTCTGTTTCAGCAGCTGGATTTACAGCGCAAGCTGATCCGACGTTTGCGCAGACATCCTGTGATGCCGCGGACTTTCAAATTACAGAAGATGGCCCAGACTTAGGCAGCGATGCAAAGAAGGCTTGTTGGGGTCGATAAACACCACTTCTTAAAACCCGCCTCGGCGGGTTTATTTTTGGCAGCTAGCGCAACGACCTAATAGCTCAATCACTGGGCGCTGCAAGCTGAAACCTTGGTTCTTCTCTACGGCATTCAGGCTTTCATCAAGTTCGTGATTACACACCTCGTTAACCTCGCCACAGTCAGTACAAATTAAAAACTGTCCTGCATGCGGGTGCTCAGGGTGGTTGCAGCCAACAAAGGCATGCAGACTTTCAAGCTTGTGAATTAATCCTTGTTCTTGAAGAAACTCTAACGCGCGATAAACGGTCGGTGGTGCCGGTGTTTTATCTTCTTGGCGCATGCCTTCAAGTAACTCATAAGCGGTCAGTGGCTTTTTAGAGCGCATAATCAATGACAACACCTGCTCGCGCTGAGGTGTTAAGCGCGCACCTTGAGAAGCGCATAAGATTTTGACTTGCTTAAGGTGCTGAGTCAGTTCTTTTTGATTCATGCATTGCCTCCACGTAAGTGGTGCCAAAGGCTGGATAAAACATAAGCTAAGCCGGTGACGAGAACTATCACAGGACCGGTGGGAAGATCGGTAGGGTAGCTGACCGCAAGCCCTATGAAGCTCATTAGCATGCCAATCAGTGTGGCGAGCCACATCATGCGATGCAGTGAATTCACATAATGACCTGCCATGGCAGCGGGCAGCGTAATTAGTGCAAGTACGAGAATTAAGCCAACCACTTGAATCAGTAACACAACGGTTAGCGCGACCATCACTAGGAGCAGTAAATAGAAAAAGCTCGCGGGTATGCCGCGAAGGTGTGCGTGCTCTTCATCAAAAACTACTGCAAGTAATTGGCGGTGATAAGCCCAAACGATAGCTAATAGCACAACATCTAGTGCGGCCATGAACCAGAGACTTGAGTGAGGTACTAAAAGAATATTGCCAAACAGATAGCTTGTGAGGTCAGATTGATATCCCGGAGTTTTGGCGATAAAGATCACACCAATTGCCATACCAATCGCCCAAAGTGCGCCGATGAGCGTGTCTTCTTGCTGTTTCCAGTAAAGACGAATGCCGCCAATTAACAGTGCGGCAATAATGGCGGAAATCAAGGCGCCAATCAGTGGGTCAGATCCCATATACAGCGCGATGCCCATGCCGCCGAGTACTGAGTGCGCGATGCTGCCAGCGATAAAGGCAATGCGTTTAACCACCACATAGCTACCCATGACGCCACAACCAATACTGGTTAGTAGTCCAGCGATCAGAGCGCCTTGTAGAAAGCCGTAGCGAGTGAGTGCGTCGATAAAGTCCATCATAATTAATGCTTATGCGCGACCATGCGCACATCCTCACCGTATAAGTTATGAATAACATCGCCATCAATGGCATCGGTGTGGTGACAGACGAGTGTTTGGTTAACACAAGCAACTCGGTTCACATAACTAGAGATGAATGCCACATCATGAGAGACCACTAAGATCGTCATGCGGTCGTTGAGTGACTTGAGTAAGTCAAAAATGTCACTTTCTAAGCGTTGATCAATATTTGCAGTGGGTTCATCAAGCAGTAGCACCTCAGGTTCTGAAGCAAGTGCTCTTGCTAATAAAACACGCTGCAGTTGTCCGCCCGATAGACTGCCGAGTTGACGATGAATGAGATTGTCAGCTTCGACCTCTTCCAGTGCTTGTTTGACTATGGCTTTATCGCTAGCCGAGTAGCGGCCGGGCAGCCAGCGCTGCCAGCCTGATTTATTGTGATTAAGTCGACCGAGCAGCACCGCTTGCTCTACAGAGATAGGGAAGTCACGTGAGAAATTCGGATATTGCGGCACATAACCTAGTCGGTGGTGTGAATCTTCGGGTGCTTTATCAAATACCTCGATTCGACCTTTAGTAGGCTGAAGTAGGCCTAGGATAAGTTTAAGTAAAGTGCTTTTGCCGCCTGCATTGGGACCTACAATGCCTAAGAATTCCCCGGCATTGACCTGCATTGAGATATCTTCGAGCACCTTTAGCTTGCCATAGCGATAGCTCAGATTATTAATCGTGATTTGGGGTTTACTCATGGCTAAAGGCCTTCTTAAGTGCGATTGCTGCATCAAGTAAATTATTTGGGTAGGCTTCGCTTAAAGGGTCAATCGTTACGACATATCCATGGATTTCATCTGCAACACGTTGCGCTAAGCGACGATCAAATTGAGGCTGCACGAATAAAACGCGATGCGCATTGTGACGAGATGCTTCTAAAACATGTTCAAGCGCATGTGGGCCAAAGTCTTTGCCGCCACGTTCTAATGAGACTTGGTTGAGTTGATAGCGTTTAGCGAAATAGCTCCAAGCAGGGTGATACACATAAAAGGTGTTATTTGCATAAGGCGCTAGGAGCGTTCTGATTTGGTTATCTATACCCAGTAACTGTTGTTGATAACTGAGATAGTTTTTTACGATCACTTGTTTGCGATCTGGTGTTAACTTGATCAGTGCTTGAGCAAGCTTGTCCAATTGATTGGCAATGAGAACCGGGTCGGTCCATAAATGAGGGTCGGTATCTTCATGCTCATCATGGCCTTCATGGTGATGGTGGTGGTGTTCGAGCAGGTCAACACCGTCGCGTAGATCAACGATTAGGATGCTTGGATTAACAGCCTTGATGCGACTCATCCAAGCGGCCTCGTAAGGCAGACCGGAACGAACAAAGATATTGGCATTACTAAGGGCAACTAGCTGGCGGGGTGTTGGGCTATAGGTAGCAGGGCTGTAACCTGCAGTGACTAAGCTCTCTACCTGATTGTCAGTATCAAGTGCTTTTAGTACTGGCACCAAAGGCGGCACGCTGACGAAAATACTGGCAGCTTGCGTAACGCTGGCAGCTAGAAGGCAAAAAAAGAGACTTAGAACTCGGATCATGAAGAAAACTTGAATGACTTTTAATTGTTATATTATAACATTCTAGATCTTGTGTAGGCGTAAAAAAAGCGCCAATGGCGCTTTCTTGGTTATTTGCTAAACGAGGGGCCGTCTTTTTCCCAGTTGCCGACTTTGGTCATCACCATGTCATCCAAAGACTGTTTGTAATCAGCTACTTGTTTGGCGATGGCACTATCTTCTGTACCTAGAATTTGCGCGGCAAGGATGCCTGCATTCTTAGCGCCATTAATAGCAACGGTAGCAACAGGTACACCTGGCGGCATCTGTACGATTGAGAGTAACGAGTCTTCACCGCTCAACGCTGATGATTTAACCGGAACACCGATGACTGGTAATGAGGTGATCGCTGCAACCATACCGGGTAGGTGAGCTGCGCCACCGGCACCTGCGATGATGACTTTTAAGCCACGTTCAATGGCAGTTTGTGAGTATTCATAAAGACGATGCGGTGTGCGGTGAGCAGAAACGATGGTCATTTCATAAGCGATACCAAATTCGCTTAATTGGTCTGCAGCAGCTTGCATGACCGGAAGGTCTGAATCGCTACCCATGATGATACCAACTTTGATGTCACTCATCGTTTTTCTCCGCGCCAATCGTAATTAAGGTTTTAACCAAAGCCGCTTTTTCTGCCGCTTGCTTGATGTCTTTATCGAGAATAGTGATATGGCCCATCTTACGGTATGGGCTGGTTTTATTCTTGCCATATAAGTGCAAATTCACACCCGAGATACTCAGCGTCTCATCTAGGCCACGTAACTCTGGCTTACCTGCCTCACCGGGCGCGCCTAATAGATTGACCATGGCAGCAGGACATAAAGTTTCTGTGCTACCAAGGGGTAATCCAAGAATGGCGCGCAAATGTTGTTCGAACTGATCGGTGATGTTGGCTTCTATGGTGTGATGGCCTGAGTTATGGGTGCGCGGTGCGATTTCATTCACAAGTACTTGGCCATCTTCGGCGACAAACATTTCAACGCCAAAAATACCCACACCATTGAGCGCTTCCACAGTCTTTTCTGCAATGCGTTGCGCTTCTTGTGCAACGGGCTCTGGGATCAACGCTGGGGCCAACAAGATATCCAACATGTTTTCATCGTTGAACACCATCTCGACTGGAGGGTAGGTTTTCACTTCACCTTTGGTACTGCGTGCAACCAAGATGGCAATTTCTTTATCAGCTTTAACAAATCGCTCAATGAGTGAGGGTATGGGTAGGTGTTTATCAAAGCTTTCTGCAGTTTTCATGATCGCAACGCCGCGACCGTCATAACCACCGCGACGTGCTTTTTGTACTAAGGGATAGCCGAATTTTTCAAAGAGTTCAGCAGAGGGTTCGTTAGCCTCAATGAACTCTGAGGTTGGAATGTCGTTAGCCGCTAAAAATTTCTTTTGAACAAGCTTGTCTTGAATAGTCTTCAGAACGGCTGAAGAGGGATATACGGCTTTGCCTTCGGCCTCTAAGCTCGCTAATGTTTCTGCATCGATATCTTCAAGCTCAAAGGTCAGCACGTCGACCTCGTTTGAGAGCTGACGAATCGCATCGGCATCATGGTAGCCGGCGACGAGCTGTTTTGAGGCAAGCTGACAGGCAGGGCAGTGGTCATCTGGGTCAAGTATCGTGCAGGTGGCGCCAAGACGTTTTGCCGCCTTAATCGTCATACGACCGAGTTGTCCGCCACCAATTAAACCGATGGTGGCGAGTGGGTATTTTCGGCTACTACTCATAGCGAGGTCTCGACAGGCCCATTGCCCCAGAAAAACCGCGAATAATACATCAAAAATCCGTTACTTAGCACGTAGTCATTTAAATTCGCGCTAGCTGGGATTCGGGGCGTGTATCATAGGGAGTCATTGGATTTTTAGAACTTTTTGGACCCTTAAATGATGAAGCCTAAACCGTATATAGGTATTAATAACGACCCCAATGGCGCCATGAACCCGACGGGTAACGTTATTCGAGATGCGTGGGTATTTGGTTTGATCCCAGAGAGTGAAACCTGTGAAGGGTGGTCTATGGGGCAGATGGATAATCTTTACGACAGCGTTGTGCAGGCCTGGCAGCCATATGCAAACCTGCCGTCAAACTTGCCGGATGACTTAAAAAAACGCCATGCCGAAATCTACATTGCGGCGATGCAGCAGGCCCGTGAAAAAGGATGGGATCCAGATAAAGATGTTGCTGACGAAATAGCGGATGAAGAATAGCCGCCGATAAGGAATAACCATGGAAATGGATTTCAAAAAATACCACGAATATTTACCCAAGCTGATTGCGGTTCTTGCAGTTTTGTTTGTCATTTTTATTGGATATCAGTGGTTTGCAGATGATGAGACGCCTGCTGATGAAGTCGGTGTGCTCGGAAAAACCAATGAGTTTATAGAGAAGGTTGCTGCAGCTGCGCGAGAGCGAAATACTGAAATTCTTGAAACCCGTAAATGGCTCGTCGATCAGATGCGCCACGATGCTCCAAGTGATGCAGATAAAGAGCGAATCTTGGCGCTAGCCGAAAAATATAAGCTCAAACCCGATGATCATGAGCTGCCTGTGATGGTGTGGCATTTATTACAGCGGGTTGATGTAGTGCCTGTTTCGCTGGTGGTGGCGCAGGCGGCTAATGAGTCTGCCTGGGGTAAATCACGTTTTGCGCGCGAAGGTAATAATCTGTTTGGTATTTGGTGTTACACCGAAGGCTGCGGCATTGTGCCAAAACAGAGAAAAGATGATGCTAAGCATGAGGTTAAAAGTTATGACTCGTTTGAAGCATCAGTTGTCGACTATATACGCAACATCAATCGTCACCGCGCCTATCAAAAGCTACGTGAAATTAGAGCCGCGGAGCGTGCTGCAGGTCGAGAGCTTAGTGGCTATCGCCTAGCAGCTGGACTCGCTAAGTACTCAGAGATTGGAGATGAGTACATCAAGCGTATACGTGCGATTATTGATGGCCGTAAGTTGACCTTACTCGACACGGTTGAGTAATCGTTTGCGTAAGATTGCGACAAGCAGTTTTTTGATACTCGCATTATGGGTGGGACATGCATCAGCCCAATCATCCCAAGAGATTTTTATCCATACCATTGCTAAAGCTGCGCAAAGTGGTAATGCAGAGAGTCTCAAAGTGCGCACTTGGTTGGCGCAACGTTATGTTTACTTTCAATTGAATCCGCAAGACCAAGCAATCGTTTTGGATCTTGCTGATGACTACCGGGTTGATGTTAGCGATAAGTCTTTTAGGCAGATTGTTGGTGAGCTACTGACCAAAGTTGATGAGGTGCCTCCCTCATTGGTTGTTGCTCAAGCGATTAATGAATCTGGTTGGGGACGCTCACGTTTTGCTCGAGAGGCGAATAATTTATTTGGCATGTGGTGCTATACACCAGGTTGTGGCTTGGTTCCGGAGCGTCGCCGAGCCAAAGATAAACATGAGGTTAAGCGTTATGCGTCTATTCAGGATTCAGTGAATGAGTATTTGCGCAATATTAATCACAACAAAGCCTATCGTGAGCTGCGCGCATTAAGGGTAGAGCAACGTCAACGCTTGCAGCCATTGTCTGGGGAGTATTTGGCGCAGGGGTTGCGTCGCTATTCATCCATTGGTGCTGAATATGTAAATCGCATTCGCAGCATTATTCGTTCACGTCAGCTAGATCGTTTAGATCAGCAATATCAAGTGCCAGGTTATCGACGATGAAGATAGGTCTATTACTGTTGTCTCTGTTGTTCTTGGTGACAGGATGCTCAAATAAAAATCCGCATTACGATCCTAATAAGTCACATCATCGTGAAGATGGGTTTGCTAATCGATATAGTGGTCGTGCAAAGAAGGAAGGCTTTTGGAAGTGGCAATGGGAGCGTCGCGCCGCAGATCTACCCAAGCCACCGACATCGCCAATTCAGCCGATAGAACCTGATCTGAGCTTTATTCAAACTAACCGCACTCAAACAGCTGCTACATGGGTGGGGCATGCAACGGTGCTTTTACAAACTGCGGGGCTCAATATCCTGACCGATCCGCAATGGAGCGATCGAGCATCCCCAGTCAGTTTTGCAGGTCCCAAGCGTCACCAGATGCCGGGTGTGCAGTTTGATCAATTGCCACCTATTGATGTGGTGTTGATCTCGCATAATCATTACGACCATCTAGATCTTCAGACTGTGCGTGATTTGATGGCTAAGCACCCAGGGATTCGCTTCTATGTGCCATTAGGTGTTGATACTTGGTTTGAGCGCAATGTAGAGGGTACCCAGCTTAAAGGTGACTCAGAGAATGTGATCGCGATGGACTGGGATGATAAGACGTCTATCCAAGGTGTTAAAGGTGAGGTGGAATTGCAGTTTCATGCGGTACAGCACTGGAGCTCAAGAACGCCATGGGATCGCTATGAAACCCTGTGGGGTGGATGGGCGGTGCTTCACCCAGAGTTTCGATTCTGGTTCTCAGGTGACTTGGGTTATTCCAAAGATACACAAGATGTTGGTAAGCAATTAGGATCAGTTGATCTTGCAGCGATAGCGATTGGCGCCTATGAGCCACGTTGGTTTATGCAGCAGATGCACATCAATCCGGCAGAAGCGGTGAAAGTGATGCAAGAGGTCGGCGCCAAACACGCCTTTGGGATTCACTGGGGCACCTTCGAGCGACTTACCGATGAATCCTTGGATGAGCCACCACGTGCGCTAAAAAAGGTCTTAGATTCAATGCCTGAGCCGCGACCAGATTTTCGTGTGCTGGCACACGGTCAGACGTGGAAGTTTGATTAGCGACTAAATTTAACAGCTCGCGTGACTTGAATATCGGAAACAAAAATAACCCCGGAGTGTTTACTAAAGAAGGGGCCAAAGCCTTCGAGCAGAGGGGGTGCGAGATCTTCAGGTACCGCAGCAATGATCATAATTAGCACATTGTCTTCATTGAACATGAGATGTCCGGCATGAAAACCTTGGCTACCTTTGCCCGATAAGTTATTCACGATGGTGTAACCCTTTACACCGGCTTTATCTAAAAGGTCTGTAGCAAACTCCATGTGCTCACCTTCTAAGATGATCTCAAGCTTTTTTAGAGGTGTTAATTGTATGGAAGTCATGATGCTCTCCGTTCCTCATTCGTCGGTACTGTCTTTTCAAGCCACTCACCACGTGAGTAGAGCCAAATCTGTTGTGTTTCGGGGTCAATCACCATCATGCGTATCCACGCATTCTTAACGAGCTGTTTGATTGCAACAACACCTTCAATGGCTTGTTTTGCCATTTCAAAAGGCGCTTCAATCACAGTGATTAAGCGCAAAGGTTCATGGAAGGGCTTTCCATCTTTCAATACGGTTTGTGAAGGAAGTCCGGTGCGTAAATCGCTGAGATTTCCCGTCATGACACCTAAACGACAAGCGACATTGTGATTTACTTTACTGCCGCTACCAAAACGATCGTTATCAACCACAGAGAAGTAGTGCTCCATGTTTATCCATTGGCCAACCACTAGTGGGCCAGTCAGGATGGTGTCGAGCAATCGACGCTTTGGGTCCACTCGATAATCGTAAGAATGTAAGAAGGCGCGCCCCTGGAGTGAGGCATGTTGAGTGAGTTCGCGACGTCCGATCACAAAATACACATTCTTTGATAAGCCCCATTCTGGACGAACTTGTGACCAGTCCATTGAATTGCGATGTGCAATTTTTGCCGCGCGAGTAGGGTCGGTCAGAGAAGTCGGATCTAATTCAAGCGTTGGCATGCGCTCAGCGGCACATAAGCGTGTAGCTGAGGTGAGGCCACTTTGTAAGCGGTCAAGGTAGACCAAGTGAGAGGGTGGTACTAAATCAATATTGTGTAGCGTGATCTCATCGGTAGTGGTGTTGTGCATGGCAGGCATAAACCAAGTGTCATCAGGTATATCGATGCCATTACGACTTAATCCGCGACGAACATGTGGTTTGTTAGCCATTTGCGCTAATACTTTTGCGCTGATCAAACCATGGTTGCCACCGCATGCACCACAATCGAGAGCTGACTCATAAGGGTTGTTGTCAGACACACTGCCATGACCGCAAACCAACACAAAGCGTGAAAACTGTTTTGTCATACCGATGGCATGCAGTGCGGTACTGACATAATTCACTTGTTCGTCAATCGTAAAACCTATGCGTCCCAGGCGCTCGAGCTGTTGATGAGCATCGGAAGTACTTATCTTGTATGTCTGATTTAGGCGTTGAATGAATTGACTTGCACTGTCTTCGTCGAGATGGAGCTCTCGATGTGCGTCATCGCTCAAAGGCTCATGTCCAAGAGAAGCTTCGCGTAGTTCGCGAACAAGAGCGTCAGTGATGCGTTCGCGAGGGATATTGAGTTCATGCTCTACCGCATTCATGATCACCACGCGTTGAACAGCGCGCACAATTGAGTCAGCCTGATCACGCGAAAGTTTATCCACGAGTAGTCGGCCAGCGCGTTTCTCTGGCTCAACCAATTTGCGTAGCTTGTGATAAGCGCGTGGTGCAATGGTTTTACCGATCATGTCAAAACCAAATAGCAAGCCAATCGCCTCAACGGTGACAAATGGCGTCAAAGTAGATTCTTTCAAATCATGCATGACGTGTTTTAGCACCTCGATCGCCGGCTCATCCAGTTCGGTGATAGCGGTAATCTCAGGCACTAGGTTTTTAGGGGTGAGGATCACCGGGCAGAGATGCATCTCACTACCTTTACCAAGTTCCATGTAGCTCACAGGTACGCCGAAGAAACCTGCGATACCAAAGGTTTGATAATCACCCACATTCTCAAGGTGGCGACGGATACGTTCCGATCGCGTATCGATACAAAACATCGCTTGAGCAAAAGGACGTTTTTTATCGGGTGAAGAGGGTTGTAGATTGATCCCGGCGAGGAAATCCTCTACCGCGTGCATTTCCAGTGAGCGCAACCAGATCATCCCTTCATGCGCTTCGAAGGCTTTAAGCAATTGCAAAAGCTCAGTTAACTGATCAGGTGTTAATGCTAATAAAGCGTCCTCCTGACCAGACAAAGTAAAGAGCTCTATCAGGCGAGTGGCTTGCGTAGAGGCTTCACTTTGGAGTTTTTGTTCTACGTATTCACTAAAGGCTTTTTCAATCAGGTGTGTTTTGCCACGCATGAGCGCCGTATCAATTGAGTGAGCAAGCTCGGGTGCTACACGCTTGCCATTAAGCTCGTAGCGCAGATACATCTCCTGGGTCCGTTGTTGAATGGCGTCACGTATCAGACGGGTCGTCGTCGCAAAACCTTTCTGGCTAACTTCGCGCATCATGGCTAGACCAAGTGTCATGCGAATCGCGACGAAGTCCACCATGTCGGCAGGGAAAGCTTGCTGCCAATGATAGGTTTTAGCGCTGAAGCGCCAACGAATAAAGCCTGCCCAGCCGTGTAAGCGTGTCATTTCCTTGGTGAGGTAGTTAATCCAAAGGTCCTGAGGAATACCAAGTTCATCTAACACATAGGCAATCACACCTTCGGGTGATGAGTCTTGATCCAGTATGTCGGCTACATGTAGGCCACGCATGAAGAAAGGGAGATTGCGTTTTGCTTGATCACGCCATGCATTGAATAGGCCCTTTTCTCGATTAGGCAGATCCCAAACGGACTGGCCTTCATCAAAGAAGTCTAAGCAGACTTTAGTCACTAACTCATCGAGATCGATGCCAATGTGAGTGCCATAAAGGCTGTCCACCGCCTCATAAAGAGGATGATCACCAAGTAACTCATCTTCGAGTTCCTTGCGAACGGTGTTGATAATGTTCTCATGATCAACTTTGCTGACGTCCCCATGTAGAGCGGCATACACATTGGCGGGTGTGGCGATGCTGCAAGGTTTGATCAGTTTTTCGCTTCGTTCACTCATTAATGTG
>CBFHYJ010000050.1:0-12099 GCA_965659945.1 Sedimenticolaceae bacterium
AAAACAGCAGCTAACTAATGTTGATGACCGCTTTGACGCTCATCTAATAAGAAAACTATAAGGGGGAAAAATGTCACATTCAGCGGATAGTTATTACGTCCCACATGCCAGTCATTGGCCAATCGTGGCAAGCGTTTCGTTAACCACTAGCGTGGTTGGTGCAGCAATGTGGTTTAACGGATCAGGAAGTGGCCCTATGGTCATGTTGATTGGTTTAGCCATGACGTTGTTTATGATGTACGGATGGTTCGGTACCACTGTGCGTGAAAGCTTGAAGGGTATGTACAACGAGCAAGTCGATCGTTCATTCCGTCAAGGCATGATGTGGTTCATCTTCTCTGAGGTGATGTTCTTTGCGGCCTTCTTTGGCGCCTTGTTCTACGCGCGAGTGTTATCAGTGCCATGGTTGTTGGGTGAAGATGTATCAACGCACCTTACCTTGTGGTCTGGCTTCACTGAAGCATGGCCTACAAATGGTCCGAACAATATCGGTGGCGAGTTCCAGACAATGGGTGCATGGGGTATTCCGGCAATCAACACCTTGTTGTTATTGACCTCGGGTGTGACGCTGACGATTTCACACTGGGCATTGAAAGCGGGCGATAAAAGTAAGACGGTGCTTTGGTTGGCAGCTACGGTTGCTCTGGGTGTGATCTTCCTAGGCTTCCAAGCTTACGAGTACATCCACGCTTACGGTGACCTCAACCTAACATTGGGTTCGGGCATCTATGGTTCAACCTTCTACATGTTGACCGGTTTCCACGGTTTCCACGTAACGATTGGTACGGTGATGCTGTTCGTGATTATGTTACGTGCGAATAAAGCGCACTTTACTCACGAAAATCATTTCGCGTTTGAGGCAGTTGCTTGGTATTGGCACTTCGTTGACGTGGTGTGGTTGGGCTTGTTTATCTTCGTTTACGTATTGTAAGGAAGAGAAAGAAACGATTAGCGTAGCGGTACCGCGCTAATCAAAAACAAAAGCGAGGCCGATTTTCGGCCTCGCTTTTTTGCTTATTGAGCTGGTTGTTGTGGGTATAAGCCATGCAACTGAATAACATCAGTCGCACCCAGGATCATCAACAAGATGAATAAGCTGAGTGACAAGCCAACGCGGAAGGTGAGTGCTTTAACCATACGGTTTGAGTCGCCGCCTTTATCTTTAACAAGATAAACCAGGCTTGAGCCAAGTGCGATGATGATGGCGACAAAAATTACGATTACTGCCATTTTCGTAAGCATTAGGGGTCTCCAAGGTTGTGCATTAACCGACGATTAATGCGGTTACAAAATTAAACTGCGCGGGATTATAGCAATAGAAACAGGTATTTATGGTAATTCGATTCAACAACTGGATATTTATGCCACGCTTGATTCCAAGCGTGGTGTTTGTGTTGTTGATGGTTTTGTTGCTCAGTTTGGGTAATTGGCAGCTTGGGCGCTCTGTAGAAAAGCAAACCTTGATTCAGGATCGTGTTGCTCAAAGTAAAGCAAGCGAACTCCTGCTAAACAGTAAATTGGTCGATGTTGAGCAGCAGCGTTTCCGACCGGCACGCGTCGAAGGCTACTTTGACCAAGGACGCCAATGGCTATTAGATAACCGCGTGCGTAATGGTCAATCTGGCTACCACGTGTTCACCGTTTTTAATGCGATTGATGGGCAAAGTGTTTTGGTAAATCGCGGTTGGATTTCAGCCGGTGGTGATCGATCAAGTTTGCCATTACTGCCAGTGCCAACTGCAAAGGTAGAACTTATCGGTCATCTCGACCGACCTGAGTCGGTTGGTTTACGCATGGACCAACCTGAGGGGCTGCAAAACGATCAGTTCACGGTCATGCAGTATGTGGATGTTGCTGAGATCGCTCAGCGTCTGGGCATCAATCTGCTGCCTTATTCATTGGTATTGAGTGAAGGTCAGCCAGGCTCGCTAGCCTTTGATTGGATGCCAGTTGAAGAGATAACGCCTGAAAAACACGTTGGTTATGCCGTGCAGTGGTTTGGTTTGGCGACGGCCTTGTTAATTATTTATTTGGGCGTGAATACGAAACGCGCATCGCGTCATCACGAAGAGGGGTTAGATTCGTGAAAAACTTATCAAAATCGCAGCGTCAGCTGCTTGCGCTATTTGCCATCTTTTTATTACCGCCAGTCTCCGCTTACATTGCTTGGAAGTATTTTGGCGAACATGGCGTGACTGCGACTACCAATAATGGTCAATTCATCTCTCCTGCACGTCCTTTGCAATACGATGTGTTGGGTGACAAAGCGGAGCCACTCAAAGGACGTTGGACTTACGTTGTGCTTGCTCCCCAGGGTTGTGAGAAGCAGTGTCAGGATCAACTGTATTTAACTCGTCAGCTACGCATTGCTATTAATAAAGACTTCGAGCGTGTGCGTCGCGTGGTGTTTGAGTCAAGCGGGGCATTAAGTGAGGCGCTGAAAGCGGAGCATCAGGATTTACTGGCAATGGGAGCGTTACCAGAGGCTTACCAGGCAGCGTTTCGGGGTGATAAATTTAATCATGCCGGCGAACAAATTTTTCTGATCGATCCTTTGGGCAATTTGATGATGTACTACGACTCATCAGTTAACTTTAGAGGCATGCTTAAAGATCTTCAGAAGCTTTTGAAGATCTCTCAAGTAGGTTAAGTCATGCGTTACGCAACCTTCATCAAGTTCAGCATCGTATTCACCCTGTGTGTGATAATCATGGGTGCTTGGACGCGTCTTGCGGATGCCGGTTTAGGTTGTCCAGATTGGCCGGGTTGTTACGGTGAGTGGATCGTGCCACATGCTGAAGAAGCGGTTGATGAGAAACATTATTTAGAACAACGACCACTCGAGCCGCATAAGGGCTGGCTCGAGATGATCCACCGATATGTCGCGGGCACCTTGGGGCTTTTAATCTTAGCAATTACGGTGTGGTCATGGCGCCGCCGTTCAAGCAATCCAAATCAACCTGTCGTGTTGCCTACCTTACTACTTGGCGTCGTTATATTCCAAGCGGCTTTAGGTATGTGGACCGTGACGCTGTTGCTTAAGCCGCTCGTGGTGATGGGGCATTTGCTGGGTGGTTTTACAACGCTTTCTTTATTGTTCTTGTTACTGCTTATCGCCACTGACCGGCGATCGACAATGGTTAATCCCTCATTTAAACCTTGGGCGATGCTTGGCCTGATTGTTTTGATCATGCAGATAGCCCTGGGTGGTTGGACAAGTACAAACTATGCAGCGCTAGCTTGTACTGACTTCCCGACCTGTCATGGTGTCTGGATGCCAGAAACCGATTTCTCAGAAGCCTTTGTGATGTGGCGCGGTATTGGCGTGAATTATGAGTTTGGTGTGTTAGAGCACCCGGCGCGTACAGCGATTCATTTAACCCATCGCATTGGCGCATTGATTACCTTTGTCTATCTACTAGGCTTAGCAGTAGCAATGATTAAACAAGGTGGCATGCTGGCTTCAGCGTCAAAGCTAATGTTGGTGTTGTTGTTCACCCAAGTTGCATTGGGTATCAGCAATGTTGTGTTCCATTTGCCGCTCACTGTTGCGGTGTTGCATAACTTGGTTGCGGCATTGCTTCTTCTTTCCGTTATTTATGTGAACTACGTGTTATGGCGACGTCAGTACTAAACGAATCAAAGCGCGTCTGCTGGCGCGATTATCTTGAGCTATGTAAACCTAAGGTTGTTGCACTCATCGTCTTTACGGCCATCGTTGGCATGTTGTTGGCGGTGCCTGGCTTGCCACCTTTAGATGCAGTGATCTTCGGTACCTTGGGTATCGGTTTGGCTTCAGGTTCTGCTGCGGCTATCAATCATGTGGTTGATCAAAAGATCGATGCCATCATGGGGCGTACGCACAATCGCCCGATACCGCAGGGCGCTATGAAGTCGCGTGATGCACTGATCTTTGCCTTAGCGATTGGCGCTATTTCAATGGCGATTCTGATTATGTGGGTGAATGTGCTCACTGCTGCATTAACCTTTTTCTCACTGATCGGTTATGCAGTGATTTACACCATGTATCTCAAGCGTGCGACACCACAAAATATTGTGATTGGTGGAGCTGCCGGTGCTGCGCCACCGTTATTGGGTTGGACTGCTGTTACTGGCAGTGTTGATCCAGGTGCTTTGCTGTTGTTCTTGATTATCTTCACTTGGACACCGCCGCATTTCTGGGCTTTGGCGATTCATCGTGCGGATGACTACAAGAAGGTCGGTATGCCAATGTTGCCGGTCACGCATGGTAAGGATTACACCCGTCTGCAGATCCTGCTTTACACCGTTCTGTTGTTTGTTGTGACCTTGTTGCCGTTTAGCTATGGCATGAGTGGTTGGTTATACCTGGTCGGTGCTGTCGCGTTGAACTTGATGTTCATGGTTTATGCGGTGCGCTTGTATCGTGATGACAATGAGAAGCTTCCAATGAAAACCTTTGGTTTCTCCATTGTGTATCTGATGATCCTCTTTGCCTTGTTGTTGGTGGATCACTACATTCCGCTATTTATGAATTAAATTCCTATTTGGTGCTGCCGATAAGAGGAGCTAAGTTCATTACTCCACATTGATGTGGCAAGAGACGACAGGATGTCCTTCATTTCATTCGTAATCCCTGCTCAAAACGAAGCACGCTTTATTCAACGTGACTTGCGTTCTATTCATACCTATTTAAACGATCGTCAGGATTACGAAATCATCGTTGTTAATAATGCCTCTACTGATGACACGGCGGCACTAGCTGCGGCAGAAGGCGCTCAGGTGATTTCAGTCCCTTATAAAACCACTCCAGCCAAAGTGCGCAATATCGGTGTTGCTCAAGCGAAAGGTGGTGTGTTGGTCTTTTTAGATGGTGATGTTTACCTAACTGACCAATGGATTGATCGTTTTGAATCATTGCTGCCTGAAATTAGATCCAATGGGTTGGTGACGGGTTCAACCTTAGATGTCGATCCAGAGGCAAGTTGGATTGCCAAAGCGTGGTTTGGCCCCTTGTTCGAACGGCAAGATGTATTTGTGAATGGCGGCCATTTGATGATGTCGCGCGGATTGTTTGACCAGATTGGTGGATTTGATGAAACGCTTGAAACGGGCGAGGACACCGAAATCTGCTTACGGGCTCAGCGCAACGGGGCGATGATTCGCTGTGATAAGCAATTACATGCCGTGCATATGGGCTACCCAAATGATTTGGGTCATTTTTTTCGTCGCGAGCGTTGGCATGGGAAAGGTAACTTTCAAACCTGGAAGCAGATCACCTCATCTAAGATTCCTGCGTTGGTATTGCTTCATGCACTGAGTTTTTTTGTGGCGTTACTACTGCCGATATTCACAGGTGATTGGCGCTGGCTGCTGGTGTACCCGGTTGTTGCTTTGATACTTAGTTTTGCCGGAGCGTTTAAGTGGCTCGGTGGTTTTGCGCCCAATTTTCTCGCATGTATGTTTCTTTCTTGGTGGTACCTGACCGCTCGAGCTTTTTCTTTCTTCGATGTTTTCTGGCTGAAGATCCGTCAAAAAAGCACCTAAGCTTATAAATATATTCAAATAAACAGTAACTTAGGGGTTTCTGACGCGATCTTGAAGGACTTTTGTCGCGCTATATCAACATTGACTAATAAACCTATATTCCCTAACATTTCACACCCTTATTATTGATAGGGTAGGCTGTGTCAAAACGCACAAAGTTTTGGCATAGGTCAAAAACTTTGTCTTAAGCAAAGGGCAAAATGCCGGTGCTTAAAGTGGAAGGGCTTTCCACTAAAAGTCATACCGACGGTGACTTTTAGGGAAAGTTCATAAAGAAATCGACTAGGTTGGGGTTAATCCTATGGCTCATGGTGCAGTCGCTGCGGACACGCAGTACAACTACGACATTATTAAGAAGTTCGCAATCATGGCTCTGGTGTGGGGTGTACTTGGCATGTCTGCCGGTACCTACATTGCGGCTGAATTGGCGTTCCCATTTTTAAACTTTGATATCGCGCAGATTACCTTTGGTCGTCTTCGCCCAGTGCATACCACGCTGGTAATCTTTGGTTTTGGTGGTAGTGCATTGTTCGCAACCTCTTACTACATCGTGCAGCGTACCTGCCAAACACCACTTATCTCTAAGGGCTTAGCTGAGTTCACCTTCTGGGGTTGGCAAGGCGGCATCTTATTAGGTGTCTTGGGTTACATGAACGGTATTACCGACGGTAAAGAGTATGCTGAGTTCCCTTGGTATCTTGATATCGCGATTGCGGTTGTTTGGGTTGCTTACTTCATTGTATTCGTCGGCACTTTGCGTCGTCGCTCACAGCCACATATTTACGTTGCTAACTGGTTCTTCTTGGCCTTTATCTTGGCAACTGCGATTCTGCACATTGGTCGTAACATCGCAGTTCCTGTCGGTCTGTTTAATACCTCTGCTTATGGTGTTTACTCAGGCGTTCAAGATGCGATGGTGCAATGGTGGTATGGCCACAATGCAGTAGGTTTCTTCTTGACTGCAGCCTTCTTGGGCATGATGTACTACTTCGTTCCTAAGCAAGCGGGTCGTCCTATTTATTCTTACCGTTTGTCGATTATTCACTTCTGGGCGCTTGGCTTCATGTACATGTGGGTTGGTGGTCACCACCTTCACTGGACTGCATTGCCAGACTGGACCTCATCATTGGCAGCGGCATTCTCTATCTTATTGTTGCTTCCATCTTGGGGCGGCATGATCAACGGCATCATGACCCTGTCAGGTGCTTGGGATAAGTTACGTACTGATCCAATCATGTTGTTCATGATCACAGCATTATCTTTCTACGGCATGTCGACCTTTGAAGGTCCAATGATGTCATTAAAGTCGGTTAACGCTTTATCGCACTACACTGACTGGACTATCGGTCACGTACACTCAGGCGCATTGGGCTGGGTTGCGATGATTACCTTCGGTTCCTTCTATCACTTGATTCCTCGCCTTTGGGAAACTCGCATGTGGAGCCAAAGTTTGATTTACGTTCACTTCTGGCTGGCGACTATCGGTATCGTGCTTTACATCGCTGCGATGTGGGTATCAGGCATCGGTCAAGGTTTGATGCTGCGTGCCTTTGATGATTATGGCAACTTGGCTTATACCTTCGTTGAAACCGTGACCTTTATGCATTGGCCGCTTGTGGTTCGTATGTTGGGCGGTATGTTCTTCGTTGCAGGTATTCTGACCATGGTGTTCAACGTTTACATGACTATCCGTACTGCTAAACAAGAGCAGGCTGCAATCGAAGCGAAGATTGCTGCGAAGATGGCTAAAGCTTAATTGAGGTAACTAACGATGAAATTTAGTCACGAAAGTATCGAAATTAACTCTGGCCTAATGCTTGTGCTGACGCTGTTGGCGATCAGCATCGGTGGTCTAGTTGAAATTGCACCTTTGTACTTCATCGATGACACCATCGAAAAAGTCGATGGTGTGCGTCCATACACCCCGCTTGAACAGCGTGGTCGCGACCTCTATATACGCGAAGGTTGTTATACCTGTCACTCACAAATGATCCGTCCATTCCGTGATGAGGATATGCGTTACGGCCATTACTCATTAGCGGCTGAATCTCAGTACGATCATCCTTTCCAATGGGGTTCTAAGCGTACGGGTCCTGACTTGGCACGCGTTGGTGGTAAGTACTCAAATGCATGGCAAACCCAGCATTTGAACAATCCTCGTGATGTTGTGCCTGAGTCAATCATGCCAAGCTATCCGTGGTTGTTGACCAGTGATTTGGATTACGCAGATATCGAAGCGCGCATGCGTGCATTAAGAACAGTTGGTGTGCCTTACTCATTAAATGACGAAGAATACGCAGCAAACGTAGAAAAGTTTGGTGCTGAGGTTGCTGAAATGTTGGATATCAACAAAGCAGAGAAAAACCTTTTAGCTCAAGCACAATCGCAAAACTGGGATGGTGATAACACTAGATTGACTGAAATGGATGCAATGGTGGCTTACCTTCAGGTACTAGGCACTATGGTGGACTTCTCGAAATACGATGAAGGCTACTTTGCTGAGTTCCGTTAATTTAGAGTTAAAACGCGTATTAGGTCTGATACATGTTTGAGTGGTTGTCATCAATGGAAAACACGAAGCCTTTGGCGCTAGTGATTTTCTTTGTGACTTTCGTAGGAATCTTGTTCTATGTGTTCACCGGTAAAAAACGGAGTGAGCGTTTAGAGTCTTATAAAGACATTCCTTTTCTCGAAGATGAGCAGAGCGATAAGTTAAATAAAAAGGATCAAGACAATGGCTGATCAGTCGCAAAATAAAGCGGTACAAACAACCGGTCACGCGTGGGACGGTGACCTACAGGAATTTAACAATCCATTGCCGACTTGGTGGTTGTGGGCTTTTTATGCAAGCTGTGTGTTCACGGTGGTTTATTGGATCCTCTATCCAGCATGGCCAATTGGCGACACTTATACCAAAGGTATTGCGACTACAACCTTCCAGAACTCAAAAGGTGAAGAAGTCACCATGGGTTGGAATACGCGTGCGGAATTCATTAAAGATATGCAATCTGGTCGCGAAGCGGTTAAGCAAGCTGAATATCTTGAGAAAGTTTCTGCAGCGTCATATGAACAGATTGTTAATGATCCGGATATGACAGCGTTTACCCAATCGCTTGCAAAAGTCTTGTTCGCCGATAACTGTGCAGCATGTCATGGTGTGGGTGGTCAGCCTGCAATAGTCGGTTTGTATCCAAACTTGCGAGATGACGCATGGTTGTGGGGTGGCAAGCTAGATCAAATTCAGCATGCGATCGTTGCGGGTCGTGATGGTTATATGCCTGGGTTTGGCGAGGTTCTGTCTGATGAGAAGATTGATCAAGTCGCAAACTATGTGATGACTTTGTCAGGTTTGGATGCAGATGCAGCAAAAGCATCTGCAGGTAAAGCGATCTTCCAGGGTGATGAAGGTGGTTGTTACTACTGCCACACTGAAGCGGGCACTGGTATGTATTCACAAGGTGCGGCTAACTTAACAGATGCGGTTTGGACTGTCGCTAATGTACCTGGCGCTGAAACCAATAAAGATAAAACCGCAGTCATCAGCAAAGTGATCAAAGATGGTATTCAACGCAAGATGCCAGCATGGTCTGAGCGCTTGAGTGAAACTGAAATTAAGTTGTTGACCGTTTACGTTCACGGCTTGGGTGGCGGTCAGTAAAAAGCCCTGCTGAGCACCTTCGGGTGCTAAAAAATTTAACAGGGGCGTTCGCGCCCCTTTGTTGTTTTTAAATTAAGATAATTGAGAAATCATCATGTCAGGTGAAACGCCCGATCTATATCAAAAGCGCCAATCGATTTTTCCTCGATCGGTCAAAGGTCGCTTTCGAAATCTTAAGTGGGCAATTCTTGCGGTTGCTTATGGTATGTATTTCCTGTTGCCTTGGATGCGATGGGAGCGTGAAGCAGGTCCTGATCAGGCGGTTTTATTTGACCTTGTTGGTCGTAAGTTTTACTTGTTTGATCTGGTTGTATATCCGCAAGATATTTTCTGGCTAGCGGGTCTATTGATGATCGGCGCATACCTGATGTTCTTTGTCACAGGTCTTGCTGGTCGTGTGTTCTGTGGATACTTCTGTTTTCAAACCCTTTGGACGGATGTTTTTGTATTTGTAGAGCGCCTTGTTCAAGGTGAGCGTCCAGCGCGTATTCGTTTAGAAAAGCAGCCATGGAATGCAGAGAAGAGTTTCAAGTTGGGTTTGACGCATTTGCTGTGGTTGATCGTCGCTTTACTGACCGGTTTGACCTTTACTATTTATTGGGGAAATGCGCCTGAGTTGATTGTGGATCTAGCGACAGGTGAGGCACCTTTCCCGGCTTATGCAACCACGCTGTTTTTAATGTCGACGACCTATGTGATGGCAGGTTGGGCGCGTGAGCAGGTGTGTACCTACATGTGTCCTTATGCGCGTTTCCAGTCGGTGATGTTCGACCGTGACACCTTAATTGTGTCTTACGATCAAAAACGTGGTGAGGGTGATAACGGTCGCGCTAAGTTAGGTAAAGAAAATAAAACGCCTGAAGAGCGTTCAGCTTTAGGTCAGGGCGACTGTATTGATTGTGGTTATTGTGTGCAGGTATGCCCTACTGGTATCGATATCCGTAATGGACTTCAGATTCAGTGTATTTCGTGCGCTTTATGTGTTGATGCCTGTGACACCATTATGGATAAGATGGGGTGGCAGCGTGGATTGGTCGGTTACTCATCGCAACGTGTTGAAGAGGGTGGCGATAAAGCACATTTCTTACGGCCGAAGGTAATTGGTTACTTCACCATTTTGATAGCAGCGATGGGTCTGTTGGTCTGGAGTGTGATGCAGCAAGCGCCGTTTGATGTTGGTGTGAGTCAGGTTCGTCAGCCTTTGTTTGTAAAGCTATCAGATGGCCGCATCCAGAATAGTTACGAGATTAAAGTGAATAACAAAACCGGTAAAAGCATGACGCTTAGCTTTTCGGTGGAAGACCTGCCGGGTGCTGAGCTTGATATGGGTAAGTTCCAAACAGTCGAACTACGCCCCGAGCAACGTTTGCGTTTAATGGCTCGCATCAATCTAGCGCCAGAAAAGTTTGATGGCAAAAGTCGCCATATCGACTTTATTGCTACCCCAGTTGATAACTCTTTACAGCCTGTTGAGCATGAAAGCGTGTTCTACATCCCGGGTCGATAAGCATGGGCGCATCTGAATTATTAACGGGTATCGGTACCGGTGTTCTTGCACAGCTCGTTCTGTACGTTGTCCTAACGCGTGTATTCAAGCTACAAGCCAAAGCTGCTGCGATGGCGATAGCTTTAGTCGCAATACTGGTCTATGTGCCGTACGCCATTATTACTTGGCCGGGCGCGGATGTGTTCGCGATCAACTTGGCGATCTTTTTAACCTTGGCTTATGGCTTGGGATTGATTGGCTCTCAAGCAGGTAAGGGTTGGCATTGGGCGCCCGCGTTGATCGTCACCTTCTTTGTTGGCGTGATAGTAATCAATATCATTTTTGTTGCCGTGGCAGATCGTGGTATCACCGGCTTATTTGCTAAGTTGTTACCTAAGCCGCAAAGTGCTCAAGTGGCGGACTCTAAATTTCCTGGTGTTGTGTCACACGACTACCAAGAAAAAGAAGCGCTATATAACCAGTATCTAAAACAAGTCGAAGAGCAGTATGCACGTGGCTGGAAAGTGCGTTATGGCTGGGTTGGTAAACCCGTCGCGAATCAGCCAGCTAAGTTCCGCGTGAAAATTCAAGATAAAGACGGCAAGCCGGTTTTAGGTGCAAACGTTAAGGGTCAGTTCTTGCGCACATCGAATAGTCGTGATGATCTGAGCTTTGAGATGCAGGAATTGGGTCAAGGCGATTACGGCGTGACAGTGACCTTGGTAGAGCATGGCTTATGGAATCTTGTATTAAGTGCCAACAAGGGTGATGACCTGCACGAGATACGTGCGAACACTTCCATCGCTTCAGCAAAGTAGTAAGCTAAGCTCGTGACTGACGAGACCCGGCAAGATTGTTTTCATTGCGGATTACCTGTGCCGCCAACGGCTAGCTACCCGGTAACAATAGATGGCACCTCGCATAATCTATGCTGTCACGGATGTCAGGCAGTGGCTCAAGCGATCGTCGATGGTGGCTTAACCTCTTTCTATCATCATCGCGAAACACCAAGTGCTCGTCCTGAAGATTTGATTCCTGAAGCACTCGCGCGATTTGAGCTTTATGACCAGCCGACTGTTCAAGCGGGTTTTGTTAGTAGTGATGACAGTTCGCATAAAACCGCATCATTGATTCTCGAAGGCATTACCTGTGCTGCCTGTGTTTGGTTGAATGAAAAGCATGTGCGCGCTTTACCTGGTGTGATGGAATTTCGTGTTAACTACACCACCCATCGCGCGCACCTTCGTTGGGATAGTGATCAGCTCAAATTTTCGGATGTGCTCAAGGCGATTAGCGAGATTGGCTATGTTGCGCATCCGTTTGATCCGGGTCGCCAAGAGAAAATCCTAAAGAAAGAAAAGTCGATTGCATTGCGTAAGCTGTTTACCGCTGGCTTAGGTGCGATGCAGGTCATGATGTTGGCGATCTC
>CBFHYJ010000051.1:0-11450 GCA_965659945.1 Sedimenticolaceae bacterium
CAGGCACGGATTCAAATTTAGCCAGAATATCTTTTACGTATAGCTCGTTATATTCACGCGTAGCAGTTTGCGGTGCCTTCGCTTGGAAGAACAAAATACTTTGGTCTTCAGTCGGCGCAAGCTCCTGTTTGCTGGTGATGAACATCGCATAGATGCTGAGCAGTATTACCAAACCAAAGGTCAAAATAACCGCAGGGGTATCAAGAAGGCTGTGCAATAAGCGTTGGTAACTATCAGACAGCCGATCAAAGAAGTGCTCAACCGACGTTTCAAAACGGCCTTTGTTACCACTTGGCTTTAGCACATAGGCACTGACCATCGGCGAGAGTGTTAATGCGACAACGCCTGAGATAAGAACGGCACCAGCAAGCGAAAAGGCAAACTCAGTAAAGAGGGTGCCAACTAAACCACCCATGAAACCAATCGGTGCATAGACCGCAACCAGTGTAGTTGTCATCGCAATAATGGGGAGTCCTAACTCGCGAGCACCTAGGATGGCTGCATCGAGTTTCGATTTTCCTTCTTCGATATGACGGTGCACGTTTTCAACAACGACGATAGCATCATCCACCACCAAGCCAATCGCCAATACCATTGCGAGCAGGGTAAGTAGGTTGATCGAGAATCCCATGGAGAGCATTAAGAAAGCGCCACCAATCAGTGATAGTGGTACTGCAAGTGCGGGGATTAATGCTGCTCTAAAGGTGCCTAAAGTTAAAAAGATAACAATGAGAACGATGATGACCGCTTCACCAATAGTGCCGAAGACTTCATCAATTGAGTCTTGAATGAAGACACTCGCATCATAAGGTAGTGCGACTGAGAGCCCCTCGGGGAATTGTTTTTCGAGTTCTGGAAGTAAACCGTGAACACGTTTGGCGACATCAAGCGGGTTTTCACCTGGCGCAGGCTCGATACCGATAAAAATGGAGGGAATACCTCTGTATAACGTCATGCTGTCGTAGTCTTCGGTACCCAGCTCAATGCGAGTGACATCAGAAAGGCGCACAAGACGGTCGCCTTGGCTAACAACAACCAGATTTTTGAAGTCGTTGATATCATTAATAGTGGTGTCGGCACTGACATCGATGCGAACGTTATCGCCTTTTAAATTACCGGGAGATGACAAAACATTGTTGCGATGTAAGGCGGCCATCACTTCATTGGTTGAGATGTTGTGCGCTTGCATCTCTTCTGGGTTTAACCAGATGCGTGCGGCGTAATACTTATTACCAATTGGGCGTGCTTTGGCGACACCTTTGAGAGCTTGTAGTTGCGGCTGTGCAACGCGAACTAAGAAGTCCGTGATTTGGGGTAGGGACATGCTCTCGCTGTAAAAAGCGATATACATCAAAGAAGTGGGGTCTCCAACTTTAGCTTCAATGATTGGGTCTTCAGCTTCGGCTGGGAGTTCACGTTTTTTGCTCGATACCTTGGCTTGAATATCTGCAAGCGCAGCATTGGCATCAACGCCTAAACGCATATTGGCTTCAATGGTGGATTTGCCTGTGACGCTGGTCGACATAATAAAGTCGATACCATCAGCTTCGGCTACCGCTTGCTGCAGGGGCTGGGTGATGAAGCCTTGAATTAGTTCGCTACTCGCACCGGGATACACCGTTGAAACAGTAACAACCGTGTTGGTGAGCTTTGGAAACATGCGCGTATCCAAAGCAAAGATAGATCGAATACCAACAACAAGGATGAGCAAGCTAATCACGCTTGCGAGAACAGGGCGACGAATAAAGATGTCAGTAAAGCGCATGATGCTTACTTCTTAGTCGCTGGCTTCAAAGTGTTATCAATGGTCACTGCCATGCCTTGGCGTAGTTTGACGTGACCTGTCAGTACAACTTGTTCGCCCGCTTTTAAGTCGTCTTTTATGATGACCTTGTCACCAATCACATCACCGGTAGTAACAGCTTTTTGTATCACGCTTAGTTTGTCGTCTTTGCTGGTGATCAAAAAGACTGAGTCACCATAGGGTGCATATGAAATGGCTAGGCGAGGCAGCGTGAGTACCTCTAAAGTGCTGCCTTGTGCAATCGTGAGTTGAGCTGACATGCCGGTTTTTAAGACGCCATTTGGATTATCGAATGATGCCCTGACGCGCACTAAACGAGTCGTTGAGTCTAAAGCGCTATCAATAGCATCAATTTTTCCGCTGTACTCTTTACCCAGGCTGGTCGCTGTAACACTAGCGCCTTGAGTTAGGTTTTGAGCATCAGCTGCGTTTACATTGAAATCAAGATGGATGGGATTGCTGTCTTGTAATTGAACAATCTCAGTACCTACAGGCAGATATTGGCCAACGCTGACATTGCGAATACCGGCTTTGCCTGCAAAGGGTGCGCTAATCGCTTTTTGTGACAAGCGTACTTGTTGGGAGATGATCTGAGCATTCGCGCTGGCTAGCTTAGCTTCAGCCATGTCGATTTGAGCTTGTGAAACAACCTGTGACTGACGCAGTTTCGAGAAACGCTCAAAGTCTAACTTAACGAGTTTTTGTTGTGCTTTAAGTTCTACAAGCTTTGCTTGGTCTTCGGTATCTTCTAGCTGAATAAGAATATCGCCTTTGTTAACAGAGTTGCCCGATGTAAATGCGATGCTTTTAACTGTGCCGGGCAGTTCGTTTCGGATAATGACATTCTGGTTGGCGTAAAAGGTACCCACTGTTTTTAATGTGGGTTGCCAAGATTGCAGAGTTGCTTGTGTGCTCGTGACAACAGCAGGAGGCGGAGCTTTTTTGATCGCGCTCAAGCCTTTCATCTGCTGTGATTTCACAAATGCGATGCCGCCAAATAAAACCACTAAGGCTATGGCAAGAATGGCAAAACGTTTCAGCATGGCGGGCTCCCCGGTACGCATCGCAATGAGCTAAAAAACTTAACTAGATTACTGGCTTTAATGCGCAAGGAATAGGGGTTTGAGCACAAAAAAACCCGCTTCAAGCGGGCTTTGATGAGCTTTAGATGATTTACCAGCCGAGTCGGAATTGACCGTCTTTTGAATCCATCTTCATGCCATCTGTTTTGTGCTTCATCCCGCCTGAATGATTCATGCCATGCTCAGCCATCAGATTTTTTACCGGAATGCTCAAGAATTGGGTGTCACCGTTGCTAAAGCGAAGATCAACTTTGATATGCATGCCTTCACGAAGCGGTTCTTTAAGGCCAAGCAGCATCACATGAAGACCACCAGGCTTTAGTGCGGTTGAACCATGTCCTGCCACATCAATTGCCTCAACTTGGCGCATACGCATCACACCCATGTGGTGTTCGTGATTGTGTAGTTCGACAACATCCGCTGCGGAGCTACTTGCGCTAACTAATCTGATCGCCTCTGAGCCATCGTTATGAATGGTCATGAAGGCTGCGCTATTAATTGCGCCGGGCGGGGTGGCTCTGGCGTAAGCATTCTCAACAAGAACATCTGCGTATGAAGAAAAGGACAGGATGGCGAATGCCAAAAGAGATAACAGGCGCATTTAGTACTCCAAGCGTGTGTTTGAATGTGGAATATATCACGGACTAAATTGACCTGGATGAGCCTAATTCGACCCAAGTTGAAATATGCTTTTTAATATATTTTTCAATAATTTATAGAATAATCATTATATTTTTAATAGAAAATTGTCGACATTTTTTAAAGCTAAAGTAATTTATCAAATTAACCACTAAATAATTGATATTAAAAAATTTATTGTGTATTTATTATTAACTGACATATTGCTTTCTGCGACAGTCATGGACTTGAATGAATGACTAATCATAAACGTACATATCCATTCATTTTAATTATCTCGCTAACGCCGATTCACGGTTATGCGGAAAAAGTGTTGATAGGTGACTTTTCAATCGATCGATATGAAGTCACGGTTGGTTCATTTATGGAATATACCAAAAGAAAAGGCATAAAAACTCAAGCTGAAATCCAAGGTGGTGGTTTTGAATGGGGATTTGGTTGGGAGCGTCGTTCAGGTTGGAGCTACAAGGCGCCCCAGGGTGCTAAAGCTAATGACGATGAGCCTGCTGTTCACATTACATGGTCAGAAGCCAATGAATTCTGTTTGGACAAAGGTGGCAGGCTTCCAAATCAAGAGGAATGGTCCTTAGCTGCGTATACTGAACTGAGAGATATACCAACTGATGGTTTTGAGACCGGTAGAACATATCCGTATCCGATTGGTGATTCTCCTTCAGGCATGAATAACAACCAATCAAATCATTTACCTGTTGGCTCCACAAAAAAAGGCGTTAACGGTTTGTACGACATGGGTGCAAATGTTTGGGAGTGGCTGTCTGATCGGAATGATCAAGACGCATTAACAGCAGGTGGAAGTTGGTGGTATGGACCGCATAAGACCCGATTAGAAGGTATGCAATATAAACCAGCGTCTTTTTATGCTGTTTATATTGGGTTTCGATGTGTCTATTGAGGACATTGTGATTATATATTAGTGCGCATAATACATATTATGTTAAATAAGATACCAAGCAATTCAGACCTGTAAGTAAAGTAACCCTCTTAGCTCAAAACAACCTTAATGCTGAGAAAATGCTCGGATCTCCAGTCGACGCATGAATTCCCCAAGGATCTCCCTGTAAAGCTGGTCTTTAACAACAAAATCGATATACGATCCACAACCTCATTTTGGACGACAGTCAAAACGAGCACGTCCCATGGGGTTGATCAATAGACATCAATGCCGATGCCATGACACGCCCTATTAGCTCAACTGGGTAGAGCAGCATCCTAATTTATTCTTGTGTGGGTTTAGGTATTAATTCCGGTGAAAAAACCTGTTTGATTTGATGAAGCTGTACATCAGTGGCAGCTGTTAATGAGGGTGCTGCTGCTCGGTAAGCAGCTGGTGTAATCCAATCAGGAAGATGCTCAACGGGAATTACGGCCTTTAGATAAATAAAGATCGCGACAACAAGCAGCGTCCAAAAAAGCCCTTTTTTGTATCTAGTCGCGGAGTTCATTACTTGAAAGATGTTAGCAGTAACCGGTAAACCCAAGCGACATGAGACTGCTTGTCATCATCACTGGTATATTTAATTTGTAGCCAATCACCTTTGCGGCCGATGACGTGAACCTTAGTAGTTTTAGTGAGCTTGCCAACAATCGCAGATTGAGTGGATGGTTTTTCACGAACGTTAATTCGATCGCGGGTTACTGTTGCTTGCCAACCGAACCAGTCTTTGTCGATGAGCTCAGGGTGAAGTTTTATCAGATCAACTCGGGAGTCCAAGTTGATTTTCGCTAGCATTTCACGCGAGTCTTCATGACCGGCATCTGCGGCTTTAATAAATAAGTCAGTCGCTTCTTTGATGCTCTCACTATCTGTGTCGCCAGAGACAATGGCAAAGGCTAAAGCGAACTGAGCATCGTGATTATCTTGTGATGCGGCTAAACGCCACCAGTAAGCGGCCATAGAAGTATCCACATGCATACCTAGGCCGTTGGCATAGAGCCATCCCAAGTTATATTGAGCATTAGCATCGCCACGTTTGGCGAGAGGCTTCCAATTACAGTACGCTTCGGCGTAATGGCCAGACTGCATAGCAGCTGCCGCTTTGTCATCGTTAGGAAAGCTAAAGCTAAATGCATTAGCGGAGAGTAAGCAGCTAATTGCGAGTATATGTTTGATCATAATTGCAAGTTTCCTAGTATGTTCACCACATGCTGCATACCACCCTCAAGATTGGCGTGAATCTCGTCCATGGTGATTTCTGCCTCGGTCAAGCCGGCGCCCCAGTTCACTACCAAGGAGATATTTGCGTAATGCATGCCGGCTTCTTTAGCTAAAGCTGCTTCTGGCATGCCGGTCATGCCCACAAGGTCATTGCCATCGCGGATTAAGCGCTGCACCTCGGCTGCGGTTTCAAGGCGAGGTCCTTGAGTCGCGCCATAACAGCCAGTGGTCTCAACTGAGAGGCCAATTGCGTTGGCGGTGTCGATCAGTCGCTGACGCAAATTTGCATTATAAGGATAAGTAAAGTCGATGTGTTCTACGCCCTCGCCCGGCTCTTGGTGAAACGTATGTTCACGACCATAGGTGTAATCAATCAATTGGTCGGCGACACAGATGACCTTGGGTCCCATTTTTTCTGTCAGGCCGCCAACTGCAGCAACACCAATCAAGTCTTGGATACCAATAGATTTAAGGGCCCAAATGTTGGCGCGGTAATTTACTTTGTGTGGCGGAAACTGATGTTGCTCGCCATGACGCGGTAAAAACACACAGTCAGTATTACCCAGTTTTCCCCAAAGTAACTCAGCTGAGGGAGCACCATAAGGTGTGTCGATAGCCTCTTTGCGAGAAACAGTGAAGTCACTTAATTTAGTGAGTCCTGTTCCACCAATGATGGCAAGTTGACTCATCCTTCAGCTACCGCATAGATAGCTGGAAGGTTTCGCCAATAGCCTTTGTAATCCATGCCGCAGCCAAAAACATAACGATCTGGTACGTCAACGCCGCAGTAAGTGACATCTGGTCGAGGACCACGGTCATGCAATTTGTTTGCTAATACAGCAGTACTGACTGACTCAGGTTCTTGCGTTAGGCAACAGCGCAGAATCGCTTCTAATGTGTAACCTTCATCGAGAATGTCATCAATGACGAGTACGTGGCGCCCTGTGAGGTCATATGTTGGTGTGCGAGCCCAGACGAGTTCACCACCTTCGGTTTCGCCTCGGTAGCGTGTCGCATGTAGGTAGTCGAGCTGCATCGGTGCTGTAATGTGCGATAACAGCAAGCCTGCTGGATAAAGTCCGCCGTTCATAACGGTGATAACCAGAGGATTTTTATCCGCAAGGTCTTGGCTAATCTGATCGCCCATGCGCTTTGCAGCAAATCGAATCTCTTCTTCACTGACCACACAATCAGCTGAAGATTTTACAGCAAGCGCTTCGTTGAGCATTTCATCGATCATGAATTAGTCCTGTGTGGCGCAAATTGCGGCAGCGAGTTGACTGGCTTTTTTCCAGCGATCTTGTGCTTGTAGTTTATCCCAGCTGATACTTGCGCGCCCGAGCAGTCTAGCGCAACGCTCACTCGCGGTTGGGTTGGCATATTCTTCTAAGGCGATGATGACATCTTCGGCGGCCTCTGGGTTATTACACACCAATACCATGTCACAACCTGCGGTCAATGCAGCATACGCACGATTGGGATAATCACCCGTGTCATCCGTCGCTTTCATGCTCAAATCATCACTGAAAATCACGCCATCAAAGCCCAGTTCGTCACGTAATACGGTTTGGAGCCAAAAAGATGAAAAGCCGGCCAGGTCTTTATCGATCTGTGAATAGATCACGTGTGCGGGCATAATGCCTTCAAGTCCTTGATTGATCAGTTTGGCAAACGGTTGTATGTCTTGTTTAAAGAGCGTCTCTTTATCGCGCTCATCAATAGGTAATGCTAAATGTGAGTCAGCAACAACTGCGCCATGACCGGGGAAGTGCTTACCAACACTAATCATGCCCGCATCACGTGCACCGAGCATCCACGCTGATGCAATTGGATCTACTTGGTCAGGGGTATCGCCAAAGGCGCGATCGCCGATCACCTCACTCACGCCATAATTCAAATCAAGAACCGGCGCAAAGCTAAAGTCCACACCGACGGTTCGAAGCTCACTGGCCATTAGCCAGCCTAGCTCACGCGCGTAAGCTGTCGCTTGTGCAATGTCATTGTTGGCATAGCTTAGGATTGATCGAGCTGCAGGGAGTCGAGTAAAGCCTTCACGGAAGCGCTGCACCCTGCCACCCTCTTGATCGACCGCAATGGGGAGTGGTGGATTTCGCAAGTCATGAATCGCGTTAACTAGCTCGGCAACTTGTTCGCGTGATGTGAAGTTTCGTGCAAAAAGAATCACACCACCCGTAGAGGGATGAGTGAGTCGCGAAATGTCGGCTTCGGTAAGTTCCGTGCCAACCATATCTAGCATTACTGGTCCGTACATCAATATCTCGAGTTTATTAGCGTTTCCGCTAGAATTTAACGTCTAATTTATCACGCATTGCATCACCAAGAACGTTGGCGCTGAGCACCACCAGTGACAAGGCAATGCCTGGTGCAAGCACTGCATGAGGTGCGACTAAAAGATAGCGCACGCCCTCACGAATCATGTTTCCCCAAGAAGCTTGAGGTGGCTGTACGCCTAAGCCTAAAAATGAGAGGCCGGCCTCTGCAATGATGGCGCCGGCGATACCGTAGCTGACTTCAATCCAGACCGGTGCTAGAGCTAATGGAATGATGTGCAGTCGAATAATGCTCAGACTATCTCGCCCAAGGGCTAATGCAGAGGAAACGTGATCTCGGCTGCGGATACTCAATACTTGATTACGCATTAAGCGGGCATAACCTACCCACCCCATGATGCTCAATGCGATGACAACATTACTTAAGCCGGGTCCAAGCATGCCAGCCAATGCGATGGCGAGAAGTAATCCTGGGAACGCAAGAAAGATATCAATGATTCGCGATATTGCGCGATCTGTTCGACCACCGATATAACCAGCTAAGGCGCCAATGAAAGTACCAATAACCGCAGACAGCGTTACCGTGCTCAAAGCAACAAATAGGGATACGCCGGCACCATCTATAAGGCGTAATATGAGTGATCGACCAAGTTCGTCGTATCCGAGTAAGCCATAAAGAGAATTCAACGAAGGGGTTGCAAAGATTAGCTCCAGATTTATCTGGTTACTATCCACATCGACAGTCCATGCGATCAAGGCCAACGCGAACCAGACAAACATAATGATGCGTGCGATAGAGATGATCATGCTTGTGCCTCGATACGAGGATCAATCCAACCTAGCAGCACATCCGTAACAAAATTGATCACGATATAGAGAACTGCGATCACTAAAACGACGCCCTGTATTAATGGGTAGTCACGCTGCTGAATAGCATCAATTAACAGGCTGCCAATACCGGGCCAACTAAATACCACTTCAGTGATCACTGCACCGCTGAGTAGAGCCCCGAGCTGCAAACTCAGCAAAGTCAGCACAGGGATCATGGCATTAGGAACAGCATGTCGCCAAAACACCTGAGATTCAGCCCCACCCTTGGCGCGTGCTGTGCGCATCCAGTCCTGATGCAGAATTTCTAGCAAGCTACTGCGAAGCATGCGAACCGCAATAGCAGTCATGGAGAATCCAAGTGTGACAGCAGGTAAAATAATATGCTGCCACGTCTCATTACCTGAGATGGGTAGCCAGGCGAAATAAATAGAAAACAACAATACCAACATGGGTCCTAACCAAAAGTTAGGTATTGATTGCCCGAGCAAGGCAAAAACTGTTGCAGCATGATCGCCAAGTTGCTGATGTTTTCGCGCGGCATAACTTCCAAGTGGTATGGCAATCGCGACGACAATGGCAAAGCTCAGAATGGCGAGTTGAAAGGTCGCAGGAAGCCTTTCTTGAATCAACTCCGTTACGGGACGTTGTTTAAGCAGAGAATCGCCCAAGTCGCCTTGCATGACATTCAACACATACGATGACCAACGTTCAACTATAGGTTTGTCCAGACCGAGACTGGCTCGGAGCGCTTCTCTATCCGCTCCTGAGGCTCGCTCGCCGAGCATCACATCAACTGGATCACCCGGGACAAGCGCGGTGAGAAAAAAGACCAGTGTAATAACACCGAGCAGTACCCAAAAACGATCGAATAAGACGCGCAACATCAGAGAATGATTTCGACAGGCGTGCCGTTTTCGACACGATCAAAAAGCTCGATGAGATCCTTGTTGCGCATGCGAATGCAGCCATGTGATCGCGGCTTACCCATGGGCTCGGAATCCGGTGTGCCATGGATATAAATAAAGCGTTTAAGCGTATCGACTTGACCGCCACGATTCATTCCACTTTCGCATCCAGTTAACCAAAGAATACGGGTGAGTATCCAATCACGATTAGGTGATGATTTGGCCAGTTCGTTATTGAATATCTCACCTGTGGGGCGGCGACCTGTGAAAACAGTGTTGATTGGACAGTCTTTACCTATCTTAATACGTACCCTATGTCGCCCTAGTGGGGTGCAGCCAGAGTTCTCAAGATTTCCTACCCCATTGAGTGCAGTCGAAACAGCAAAGCTTGCGGCAATCTGCTCATTTTCAATCAGGCGAAGTTCCTGTTGATTAACAGAGATAATAATCTGTGTTTGATCAGTGTTGGCCAAAAGCCTGCTCCAGAAACTGATAGCTACCGTGCTTATTAGGTTTAAGGGCTCCACGACGCGATGCCACTATTTGGTCTTCATGCCATAAAGGGACATAGACAAGGTCGCGATGGATCTTTTCTTGGATTTTACGGTAAAGCGGCAAGCTCTTCTCTAGGGGTAATTCTTCAGCTTGCGCTATGAGCTGATCGACTTCAGCTGAAACATAGCGACCGCGATTGGCACCGCTCGGGGGCAAAGAGTCACTATGATACACATAGCGGAAGACGTCGGGGCTGCGAATGCCAACCCAGCTCAAGCTATAAAGTTGAAAGCGCCCTGCTTTTATGTCGCCAAAAAATGAACCCCAATCATAGCTTTGTATCTTAAGATCAATGCCAACATCACGCAGTTGCTGCTGAAATACCGCTGCAATCCGAAGCCTAAAGGGATTCGTTGAGGTTTTGTATGAAAGCTTCAGTGGATTGTCTTTGCTGTAGCCAAACGTCGCGAGTAAGTGCTTAGCTTTATTAGGGTTGTGATCATACGCAGGTAAATCTGGATGCGCAGCCCAATGGCCTGGCGCTAACAAGGTGTTTGCGAGCTTCGCATTGCCTTGGAAAAGGTGTTTAACAATGACCTGACGATTGATGGCATGAGCGATCGCTTGGCGAATTTCATCTTGCTTAAGAATCGGATCAGCCATATTGAAGCCGAGATAGCTAAAGGTAGTCCCCGGTGTTTGCGTAACCTGAATGTTTGGATCATCTTTGAGAAGGCGATACATCTCATGCGGCAAGTCGTTTTGCAATGTTGAAGCCTCACCTTTTAGTAGCTTCAAAACACGCATCGTCGGATCTTTATTCACCACAAAGCGTACTTCTTCAGATGATTTTCTATGTCGAAGAGTCACGCCGCCATCGCCTTGCGTCTTAACCCATTCAAAAGCACCTGATCCGACAGGATGCTGAGCTAATGTTTCATCCTTAAGCAGCATCTCTTTGGGTGCAACACTGATGTGAAGCTTTTCAGCAAAGCGATAATCAGGTTTTTTTAGTGAGATAAGAATCGACTGCTTAGTTGTCTCGATAGAGGCAATATTACTTAAGGTTTTCGCTTGAGGTGACCGGGGATGATCTCGAGCAATCTTTAGTGAGGCTGTAATGTCTAATAGCGAAACATCGGTATTGTTACTGAATCGATGCTGAGTCGAGCTTAACTCCAATGAGTAATATTGAGCATCGTGTTGCTTGATTTCCGCTAGCCCGGG
>CBFHYJ010000052.1:0-10822 GCA_965659945.1 Sedimenticolaceae bacterium
CACGCATCGCAACTGCTTGATCTGGGTGCCGGCTTGCCGGTGGGTTAACAGGATGCGTGGAGGCTTAACCCGAATTCGGAGATTCAAATGAGCAAAGTATCTATGCGCCAGATGCTCGAAGCAGGCGTGCATTTCGGTCACCAGACCCGTTACTGGAACCCACAGATGGCACCGTTCATCTTTGGTCAGCGTAACAAAATCCATATCATCAACCTCGAAAAATCACTGCCTCTTTTCCAAGATGCAATGAACTTCGTTGGTAAGCTAGCTTCAAATGGCGGCAAGATTATGTTCGTCGGCACTAAGCGCGCAGCGCGTGGTGCTGTTGCAGAAGAAGCACAACGTTGCGGTATGCCATACGTTAACCATCGTTGGTTAGGCGGCATGCTGACAAATTTCAAAACCATCAAGCAATCCATTAAGCGTCTTAAAGAACTTGAGGCAATGAATGAAGATGGTTCTATGGCAGCTCGCTTTAACAAGAAAGAGCAGCTAACCCTGAATCGTGAGTTGGCAAAGCTTGAGCTTAGCTTGGGCGGTATCAAAGATATGAACAGCCTGCCTGATGCGTTGTTTGTTATCGATTGTGGCCACGAAGATATCGCGATTGCTGAAGCTAATAAGCTAGGCATTCCGGTTATCGCTATCGTTGATACTAACAATGACCCTAAGGGCGTTGATTACGTTATCCCAGGTAACGATGACGCGATCCGTGCGATTCAGTTGTACGTTCAAGAAGCTTCTGCTGCTGTCTTGGAAGGTCGTACAGCTGCTGCTCGCGCTGTTGCTAGCGACAAATCAGCTGAGGCGTAATCCAACGCTTATCGGTTAGTTACATCACCCGCATTGCGGGTGATGTGCTTTACATGAATTTAAAAAGTTAAAGGTGATGTAATCATGGCAATTACTGCTTCATTGGTTAAAGAACTTCGCGAGCGTACTGGCGCTGGCATGATGGAGTGTAAGAAAGCACTCGAAGAAACTAACGGCGATATCGAAGTTGCAATCGAAAATATGCGTAAATCTGGCCAAGCGAAAGCGGCTAAGAAAGCAGGTCGTATTGCGGCAGATGGCGTTATTAAAGTTGCTATTTCAGCTGACGGTAAGTCTGCAGCAATGGTTGAGGTTAACTGTGAAACTGACTTCGTTGCTAAGGACGAAAACTTCCAGTCATTCGCTGATGCTATTGCTAATCGCGCGTTAAACAGTGATGTTGCTGATGTAGAAGCGCTTGTGGCGTTGCCGCTGCACGAAGGTGAAGCAACCACAATCGAAGAAGCTCGTCAGGCATTGATTTCAAAGATCGGTGAGAACATGACAGTTCGTCGCATGATGCGTTTCTCAACCTCTGGTGTTTTGTCTAGCTACCTACACGGCAATCGTATTGGTGTTGTTGTTGACACCGACCAGAATGCTGACTTGGGTCGTGATGTGGCAATGCACGTTGCTGCAGTTAACCCAGTTTGCATTGATGAGTCAGGTGTACCTGCTGAATTGCTTGAGAAAGAGCGCGACATCGTTGTGACTCAGGCTCAAGAGAGTGGTAAGCCAGCTGACATCATCGAGAAGATGGTTGAAGGTCGTATGCGTAAGTACTTGGCAGAGATTACTTTGGTTGGTCAGACATTCGTTAAGGATCCAGACACCACCGTCGGTAAATTGCTGAGCAGCAGAGGTGTAACCTTGAATAGCTTCAACCGCTTCGAAGTCGGTGAAGGTATCGAGAAGAAATCAGAAAACTTCAGAGATGAAGTTATGGCACAAGCCGCAGCAGCTCGCGGCGAGTGATAACATCAGACCCGCACCTAGTGCGGGTCTTTTGTTTTAGCCATATTTAAAAGGAACTCTACCCAATGCCAAATGCTCAATTACCAAAACGACTACTCCTTAAGATGAGCGGAGAAGCGCTCATGGGTGACGGTGATTTTGGTATCGATTCAGCGACTCTGGCGCGTTATGCGGCTGATATTGCCGAGTTGGTTGCAAAGGGCATTCAAGTAGGCGTGGTTATCGGTGGTGGCAATATCTTCCGAGGTGCTGGCCTTGCAGGTGGTGGTTTTGACCGAGTTCGTGGTGACCACATGGGTATGCTAGCGACGGTGATGAACTCGCTAGCAATGCAAGATCAACTTACAAAACTCAATATCGATGCACGTACCTTGTCGGCGTTCCGTATCGATACCGTTTGTGAGTCTTATTCACGTGATGTGGCGGTGGCCCACCTAGAGGCTGGACGTGTTGCAATTATGGCGGCAGGAACGGGTAACCCTTACTTCACGACCGACTCTGCAGCCAGCTTGCGTGCGATTGAGATCGGCGCCGATTTGATGATCAAAGCGACCAAGGTTGATGGTGTCTACTCCGCAGATCCAAAGAAGGATCCAGATGCTGAGTTTTATGCGACATTGACGTACGATCAGGTTTTGGCACAAGGCTTAGGCGTGATGGATGCAACAGCTGTTGTCTTGTGTAAAGAAAATAATATGCCCTTAAGGGTAATGAATATTAACGAGCAAGGTGCTTTGACACGCTTGGTTTCAGGCGATTCAGTTGGCACCTTGGTGACGGGAGTCTAAAAACGTCATGATTGATGACATTAAAGAAGATGCTGCAGGCCGTATGGCAAAAAGCGTCGATGCTTTAGGTGAAAATTTAGCAAAGGTTCGTACTGGTCGTGCGCACCCATCAATGTTGGATCACGTTGTCGTGAGCTACTACGGTGCAGATACCCCGCTTAAGCAAGTGGCTAACGTCGGTGTTGAAGATGCGCGTACATTAACTGTACAGCCTTGGGAGCAAGGTATGGTGCAAGCGGTTGAGAAAGCGATCCTAGAATCTAATCTCGGCGTGACTCCAAATACAGCAGGCACTTTAATTCGCTTGCCGATCCCACCTCTAACAGAAGAGCGTCGTAAAGATATGACGCGTATTGTTCGAGCTGAGGCAGAGCAGGCACGAGTGGCGGTGCGTAACATTCGTCGTGATGCCAATGGCAGTTTGAAAGAGTTAGTTAAAGAAAAGCTCATTTCTGAAGATGATGAGCATCGTGGTCAGGAGATCATTCAGAAGTTGACCGATCAGCACGTCAACGAGATTGATCAATTGATGGCAAAGAAAGAAGAAGACTTGATGTCGGTATAATTAGCCGGGAACAGTCACCTAAGCGCCGACGTTATGTCGGCGTTTTTGTAATAGGTAATACGAGTGAATATACCGCGTCATATTGCCATCATCATGGATGGTAATGGCCGATGGGCAAAGCAGCAGGGTAAGGCGAGGCATCATGGCCATAAGGCAGGTGCTGAGTCGGTGCGTCGTGTTGTTCAAGCTTGCGGCGAGTTGGGCGTTGAAGCACTTACCTTATTTGCATTCAGTAGTGAGAATTGGAAGCGACCTAAGCTGGAGGTTGAGCTTTTAATGGAGCTGTTTATGACGGCTTTATCTCGTGAGGTTAAAAGCTTAAAAAAGAATAACGTTAAGCTGCGGGTGATTGGCGAACTATCGGCATTTCCGCAGCGGCTACAAGATAAAATACAAAAATCGATTGATGAAACCGCTGGCTGCACGGGTTTGCACCTCAATATTGCCGCAAATTATGGCGGTCGATGGGACGCGACTAATGCCGCTAAGCAGATTGCACGTCAGGTTCAGTTGGGTGAGTTGACGCTTGAACAGATTGATGAGAATCAGTTTAACGCCTTTACTCAATTGTCGGATTTGCCGGAAGTAGACCTGTTTATTCGTACTGGTGGTGAAATCAGGGTGAGTAATTTTTTACTTTGGCAAATTGCCTATAGTGAGTTGGTGTTTAGTGATGTGCTTTGGCCTGAGTTTGGTGATGAGGCATTGAAAGATGCCATTGAACAGTTCTCAAAGCGTCAGCGCCGTTTCGGTAAAACCGGTGAACAAATAGAAGAAAATTGATTATGTTAAAGCAACGCATTTTGACCGCACTGGTTTTAATTCCGATAGTGATTGGTGTGATTTTTTACGCACCCATTGAGGTGTTTGCGAGTTTTATCGGTGCTGTCTCGTTATTGGCTGCACGTGAGTGGGCCAACTTAAATGGTCTAAAAACATTAGCTAGTCAGTTGCCGTACATGATTGCTGTAGCGGTTTTAGTAATGATGTTAGCGATGATGCCGGGTATCGTTTTTGTGTTGTTTGCTGCGATTACCGTTTTTTGGGTTGGCAACAGTTTCACCTTGGTAATGCGTAACAAGCCGCTTGAGCAAGTGGATGGCCTACGCCCAGGTATGTTGGCAATGGGCGTGTTGATTTTAAGTAGCGTATTTTTGGCGATGATCCAATTGCATCAAACACCGGCCATTGGATCTGGCTTGGTGATGTTTTTATTCGTCTTGATATGGGTGGCAGATTCAGGCGCGTATTTCGCTGGACGGGCTTTCGGTAAACATAAACTTTCACCACATGTTAGCCCCGGTAAAACATGGGAAGGTGCTTTTGGATCTTTATTGGGCGCTGTCGTCTGCGGCGTTGTGTTGCATCGTTTCGAATGGTTTGAGCTGAGCGTAATGCAGCTTGTATTTGTCTGTGTTGCGACCGCTTGGGTGTCTATTGGTGGCGACCTTTTTGAAAGCGTGATGAAGCGACAAGCGGATGTGAAAGATAGCGGTAACTTATTGCCGGGACATGGTGGTGTGCTCGATCGTATCGATAGTTTGTTAGCCGCAGCACCTGTTTTCCTGATGTTGGTTGCATTGGCGGGTGGCCTTAAGTGATTGGTGTTAGCGTTCTCGGTTCGACCGGTTCAATCGGTATCAGCACGCTGGATGTGGTTGCTCAGCATCCTGAGCGTTATCGTGCAATTGGCCTTGCAGCGAATACGGATGTGGAAGGACTATTCCAACAATGCGAACGTTTTCAGCCAGCTGTGGTTGCGATGGCCGATGAAGCCAGTGCAGCTGAGTTAGCAAAGCGATTAGCGTCTATCGGATCATCTATTGAAGTGCTTGCCGGCCAAGAAGGTGTAATAGCGATCGCTGAGATGGCAGATGCTGACATGGTGATGGCAGCGATTGTTGGTGCGGCGGGTTTAACACCTACCTTGGCTGCGGTGCGTAAAGGCAAACGCATTTTACTGGCTAATAAAGAATCGCTCGTTGTGGCGGGTGATTTATTCATGCGCGAAGTGAAAGCCCATGACGCATCCGTCTTGCCGATTGATAGTGAGCACAATGCGGTTTTTCAGTGTATGCCGCAAGATTTTGATCAGGGCTTGGCAGCAAAGGGCGTCAAACGTATTTTGTTGACGGCGTCTGGTGGGCCCTTTCGCACGTGGTCTCAAGATCAATTGCAATCAGTAACGCCTGAACAAGCGTGTGCTCATCCAAATTGGAGCATGGGGCGTAAGATCTCTGTTGATTCGGCAACCATGATGAACAAAGGCCTTGAAGTCATCGAAGCGCGTTGGCTCTTCAATGCAACTCCGGAGCAGATCAAAGTGGTCGTTCATCCACAGAGCGTGGTGCATTCAATGGTGCAGTATGTCGATGGTTCCGTTTTGGCTCAGTTGGGTAATCCTGATATGCGCACGCCGATTGCACATGCGATGGCTTGGCCTGAGCGTCATGGCTCGGGCGTGGCTTCATTGGATTTGTTTGAGATTGCGCGTCTGGATTTTGAAGAGCCGGACACACAAAGATTTCCGTGTTTGCGCTTAGCTTTTGATGCCGTTACGGCAGCGGGTGTCGCGCCGGCGGTACTCAATGCGGTGAATGAGGTTGCAGTTGATGCTTTCCTAAATAAACAACTGGCTTTTGTGCGTATACCTGAGGTTATTGAAACGGTTCTTTCGCAGAATATTGAGGGTGATCTCGATTCAGTTGATGGTTTGATGTCAATTGACCAAGCGGCGCGTTCTGCAGCGGAACAATTGCTGCACTGATCGGTCTATTGAGTTATGGAAATTCTGCAGAAAGTTTTCTTTTTTATCGTTGCGATCGGTGTACTGGTAACAGTGCATGAGTTTGGCCATTACTGGGTAGCTCGTCGAGCAGGTGTTAAGGTGCTGCGTTTCTCGATTGGTTTTGGTCGACCATTGCTATCATGGGTTAGGGGCGAAGATAAAACCGAATATGTGATTGCAGCGATCCCTCTAGGGGGTTACGTCAAGATGGTTGATACCCGAGAAGGCGATATTGCTGAACAAGACTTGCCACGTGCTTTTGATAAACAGTCGTTAGCAAAACGCACAGCCGTTGTTGCTGCGGGTCCTGTGTTTAACTTTATCTTCGCTATTCTGGCTTATTGGCTGGTTTTTCAGATTGGCGAAACTGGTGCGCGTCCTTTGGTTGGGCAACTGGCAAGCGATGGTGTGGCAGTTGAAACTGGCTTTATGCCTGGTGATGAGTTTATCGCGATCTCCGGCGAGAAAACGCCAACCTGGGGTTCTGTAGCGCAGCGTATCGCGACCACTGTAATGGCAGGTGAGAATCTCTCCATCCGTGTTCAGGGCGAGGAAGGCTTTGCCAGAGACTTGTTCGTTAATGCCTCTGTGTTCGGTGAATTTGATGAGAATACGGATGTACTGAAGACCTTGGGTATCGAGCCGGCTAAGCCGCAGATTCCAGCGATTGTTGGCGAAGTCATTCCAAATGGTCCGGCTGAACATGCTGGTTTGCAGCAAGGCGATGTAATCAAGGCAATTGATGGGCAACCTGTCGAGGATTGGTTTGCGTGGGTTAAGTTAGTTCGCGATAACGCAAGCCAACAACTCAAGGTGGATGTTGAGCGAAATGGCTCATTATTGTCGTTAAGCCTTACGCCTGAGCGTGTAGAGCAGGGCGGTGAAGTTTTTGGTCGTGTCGGGATTAAGGCGCAGGCGCCAAGTGAAGACCTTTCTCGTTATCGAGCAGAGATTGTCTTAGGGCCAGTTGATGCGTTTGTAGGAGCAGTTAACCGCACGGCTGAATACTCATGGTTAACACTGAAAGTGCTGGGGCGGATGCTCATTGGCGAAGCTTCAGTCAAGAATTTGAGTGGGCCACTGACGATTGCTGATGTGGCCGGTCAAACAGCATCTTTTGGCTTGGTGGCTTTTTTAAAGTTTTTGGCTATTGTGAGTATCAGCTTGGGCGTATTGAATCTTTTACCAGTGCCTATGCTTGATGGCGGACATCTGCTTTATTTTGCCGTTGAGGCGGTGACCGGCAAGTCGGTTAGCGAAGCTATTCAATTACGTGCTCAGCAAATAGGTATTGCGGTATTGGCCTCGGTGATGTTTTTGGCCTTTTACGTTGATTTTACTCGTTATTTTGGCTGAATCGCTCGTTTGTCAGGCGGGTGGCAACGTCCCGGGTATTCCCGATATAATCTGCGGATAATTTCGCCTTAAAAGGCGATTAAAAAAGAATAAACACGCATTGCGTTCGAAGGTTGTTATGACGCCAATTCAAAAGCTGCTTGCTGGAGCTGTTTTTTCTGCAGTTGCTCTGTCTGTTCAAGCTGCCACTTTTAAAGTGGAAGATATTCGTGTTGAAGGTTTGCAGCGCATTACGGCTGGTACCGTATTTAACTACCTACCAGTTAAGCCGGGACAGACAATCGACGAGGCCGAAACTGCCGGTATCGTGCGTGAGTTATTCAAAACGGGTTTCTTTAAAGATGTTCGTTTAGAGCGCCAAGGCGATGTCTTGATTGTGTCTGTGGATGAGCGTCCTGCGATTGCAGAGCTAACATTCAGTGGTAACAAGTCGATTCCTGAAGAAGCGCTGCGTGAAGGCTTGAAAGATGCTGGTTTGGCTGAGGGTCGTACCTTTGATCAGTCGGTGCTCGATAACATTCAACAAGAATTAGAGCGTCAGTTCTTTAACCAAGGTAAGTATTCGGTCACCGTTGAAACTGTCGTCACTCCACTAGAGCGTAACCGTGTTGGTATCGCAATTGATATTGTTGAAGGTGATACGGCTCGTATTAAGCAAATCAACATTGTGGGTAACCAAGCCTTCGAAGAAGAAGATCTTCTCGACATGTTTGACTCGAAAGCAGGTAGCTGGACAGCGTGGTTAACTAATGAAGATCAATATTCTCGTCCCAAGCTATCGGGTGATTTAGAAAAGCTGCGCTCGCATTATTTAGACCGCGGCTATATTAAATTCAAAATTGACTCGACCCAGGTCTCAATCACCCCAGACAAAAAAGATATTTACATCACCATCAATGTGAGTGAAGGGGATGTCTATCGCCTAAAGGATATTCAGCTAGCGGGTGAGTATGTCGGTGAAACCGATGAGTATTTCCCGTTGATTCAATTGCGTCGCGGTGAAGCCTTTAATCGTAAAGAGATTGTGGGTAGCAGTGATCGTGTATCTGCGTTACTAGCAGACAAAGGCTATGCCTTTGCAAACGTAAATGCGATTCCTGATATCAACGAGGAAGATAAAACGGTTGTGGTGACCTATTTCGTTGACCCGGGTAAGCGCGTTTATGTGCGCCGTTTAAATATCCGCGGTAATACGCGTACTCGAGACGAGGTAGTGCGTCGTGAGTTCCGTCAGATGGAATCAGCTTGGTTCTCAAGTGAAAAACTTAAGCTGTCAAAAGAGCGTGTTAACCGCACAGGTTATTTCCAAAAGGTAAATGTAGCAACGCCAACCGTGCCAGGACAGCCTGACCAGGTTGATGTGAATGTAGATCTTGAAGAGTTACCAGCAGGTCAATTGGTGGCGGGTTTGGGCTATTCGCAAGCCGATGGTGTGGCCTTCAATGCGGCTATTTCGCAGGATAATTTTATTGGTACGGGCAAAAAGGTTTCACTAGCCTTTAAAACAGCATCTGCACAACAAGAATATACAGTTGCTTATACCAATCCTTATTACACCGTCGATGGTGTGAGCCGAGGCTTCACCTTTAGTCATAAAGCAACAGACTTCGCTGAATTGGATTCGGCAGACTACAAAATTGATGACACTATTTTGGGCGTTAACTTCGGTATTCCGTTGACCGAATTTAACCGCTTTAGTTTTAGTTCAAATTTGCACTTCTCAAACTTTGAAAAGGCGGCTACTGCATCAACGGTGGTAAGCGATTGGCAAGCGGCAGAAGGTACTTCGTATACTAACTTAGATGTGGCATTTAACTGGACGAGTGATGATCGTGACAGCGCGTTGATGCCAACGTCAGGTTCGGTATCTCGTTTATCTGCAGAAGCTACTGTGCCTGGTAGTACATTGGGTTTTTATAAGGCAGGCGTAAAGCATCGTCGCTACTGGCCCATGTACGGTGATCTAGTGTTCTCGTTGAATGGTGAGGTGGGTTACGGTGATTCTTATGGTGGGACCTCAAAGTTACCTTTCTATGAGAATTACTACATCGGTGGTCCTTCTTCGGTACGTGGCTATGCAGCTCGCTCAATTGGTCCTCGTGAAGACGCAACAGCAACAGGTGATCCGATCGGTGGTAATTTTAAGCTGCTAACCAATGCTGAGTTTTATGTTCCATCGCCCGTTTATTCAGACACCATGCGTTTAGTTGCCTTTGCAGATGCAGGTACCGTAATGGATACCACCAATGATGTTGACTGGAATGAATTGCGTTATTCAACGGGTGTTGGTTTGGCTTGGATGTCGCCTGTGGGCCCATTGACCTTGAGTTATGCAAAAGGCTTAAAAGAAGACTCTCAAGACGAGCTTGAATCATTCCAGTTTACATTGGGTACGGTCTTTTAATGCTTCCTTTAAAAAGCATCTTTCGTAGCCATTTATTTTTACTCGCTCTACTATGCGCTCCGACGCTCCATGCTGCGCCTACGGTAGGCTTTGTTGATGTTGTAAAAGTCACGCGTGATGCGCCTCAGATGAAAGAGGTGATGAAAATACTTGAAGAAGAGTTTGTTTTACGCGAACAAAAAATTATTGAGATGCGCGATCAGATTGCTGCCCTTCAAGAGAAGTTGGACAAGGAAAAGCGCTCAATGGGCACTGATGAGCGACGCCGATTAGAGCGTGACATTAAGTCGCGCGAGTTACGCTATAACTACAATAAAGATGAATTTCTGCAGGACAAGCAGTTACGCACAAATGAAGAGCGTAATCGAGTATTTAAAGTTATTGACGAAGTGATTGATCAGGTTGGAAAGGAAAAATCTCTCCAAATGGTTTTCACTCAGCGCGGCGGTTCTATTGTTTGGTTTGATCAGTCAGTCGATATTACCGAAGATGTAATGCAGCAGCTGCAATCGATTGCTAAGCCGGTGGCTCAGCCGCAAAAGTAATGGCTTATTCCCTATCTCAAATTGCCGAATGGGTTGATGGGGTAGTCAAGGGAGATTCATCGCATCAAGTCTCATCAATTGCGAGCTTAGAAAAAGCGACGCAATCCGATCTCGCCTTTTACTCTGATCCTAAGTACGCCGATTTTGTGGCCCAATCCAGTGCTGGGGTTATCGTCTCATCAGGTCCTTTGGTGGAACAATGTGCTGGTAATATCATTGAGGTTGCGCAGCCGCATTTAGCGTATGCATTGATCGCCCAAAGAATGACTGAACAAGAGTTTGCCTCAGGTATTCATCACACTGCGGTGGTTGCCGAATCGGCAGATATTCATTCATCAGCTCATATTGCAGCGAATGTCAGTATCGGTGAGCGTGTATCGATTGGCGCGAGTGCTGTGATTGGTCCGAACTGCGTGTTGGATGATGATGTTGTCATTGGGGCTAATACGCATCTGGTTGCTTCGGTCACGATTGTCTCAAAATCGCAGTTGGGTCAGCGTTGCTTAGTTCACCCGGGGTCGGTTATTGGTAGCGATGGCTTTGGTAATGTCCGCGATGGGCAGCGTTGGGTGAAAATCCCGCAGCTAG